>JAFGKO010000111.1 GCA_016928525.1 Anaerolineales bacterium
ACTCGTGACAGGGCGAGTCCACAATATCGTGACAGTAGATGGCCGCGACCGGATGACACGCGCTGGCCGCTTCATGACATTGGATTGGTTCCCGGCCTACTCGAAGAGCATGCTCCCCACCGACGAGTCCGTGCTTGGCCAGGTGATGGGTTATCACAAGGGCTATCGCGGTGTCCGCCACGAACGGATCGTAAGGGTCTACGCCGATGAGCGCTGGATGGTGGAGGATAAGTTGATTTCGAAAGAGCCGCACACCTATCGTTTACACTGGTTGTTGCCAGATTGGGAGTGGGGGGTAGAGAGTAGAGAGGAGAGAATAGAGATCCATTTGCAATCTCCACATGGCAAGATTTTTCTTGTTTGGCAAACATCTCCACAACTCTCTAATCTCCATTCTCTACTCTCTATTGTTCGAACAGGAGAAGTAGTATCCGGTACGCGTGATGTACAACCTTTCGAGGGCTGGGTTTCACCTACTTACGGCATAAAAAATCGGGCGCTTTCACTGGCATTCGAAGTACAATCTGATCAAACAATACAATTCACAACGGAGTTCATATTTCACGATGAGAGTTAGGGCAGGTGTTATCTTGATCGAAGACGGCAAAGTCGCGCTGATCGAGCGCTATCGCGCAGGCAAGCATTATTATGTTTTTCCCGGCGGCGGTATGGATGAGGGTGAAACCCCGGAACAGGCTGCCGTGCGCGAGATGGAAGAAGAGACCGGCTTGCACGTAGCCGTGCGCTACAAGGTTGCTGAAATTCATTTCGATTTGAGTATCCAGCACTATTTTCTGGTCGAGAAAATTGGCGGCGAGTTTGGCAGCGGCACGGGCGAAGAGTTCACTGATGCTGATCCCGATAACCCAGCCGAAGGCGTCTATATCCCCACCTGGATGCCGCTGGCGGAGTTGTCGAAACATGATAATGTGTATCCTGCCAATGTGGCAGAGTTAGTTGTAAATTCCATCAGCGCTGGATGGCTGGGCGAGCCGGTCCTGGTGGTGGAGAAGATAAAGTAATGAATGTCATTGCGAAGGAGCGGAGCGACTGAAGCAATCTCCAGTTAAACGGAGATTGCTTCGCCCTACGGGCTCGCAATGACATAAAATAATATGCATATCCTCATTATTCATCAGGCTTTTGCTTCTCTTGACGAACCCGGCGGGACGCGCCACCATGAGTTCGCGCGTCTGCTGGCCGCGCGCGGGCATCAGGTGACGGTGATCGCCTCGCCGGTGAGTTATATTACGGGAGCCCCTACCCTCCCCTCGCCCCCCCCATTTTCTGCGAAAATGGGGGGGGATAAAGGGGGGGGCAGGGAAGTGACAATCCTAAGAGCATCTGTTTATCAGGCCCATCACAAATCCTTTGTGCATCGCGTGTTTGCATTCATCTCGTTCATGGCCTCGTCTTTTTGGCTGGGACTGGGTGTCAAGAACGTGGATTTGGTGTGGGGCACGTCGCCGCCTATTTTTCAGGGTGTGACGGCCTGGGCGCTGGCGCGGCTGAAGGGTGCAAGATTCCTGTTCGAGGTGCGGGATCTGTGGCCGCAGTTCGCAATCGCGGTCGGGGTGCTGACCAATCCTGTTCTCATCCGTGCTTCGGAGTGGCTGGAGCGCTTCCTTTACCGTCACGCGGACCGGGTAATGGTCAACAGTCCGGGGTTCCAGGAGCATGTTGAGGCGAGAGGGGCGAAGCGGGTGGAATTAGTCCCCAACGGCGCAGACCCGTCTATGTTCGATCCGGCCAATCGAGGTGTAACTTTTCGCCAGTCCCATAATCTAACTGATAAGTTTGTAGTCATGTACGCGGGCGCGCATGGCATGTCGAACGACCTGGGCGTGGTGCTGGAGGCGGCGAAGATTTTGCAAGAAGTGACCGTCACTCCAGATATTCAGGTTGTGCTGCTCGGCGATGGCAAGGAGAAGGCTAATTTGCAAGCGCAGGTGGACGAAATGGGCCTGACCAACGTGACTTTTGCCCCGTCGGTGCCGAAGACGGAGATGCCGGATGCGCTAGCTGCGGCAGACGCCTGCATTGCGATCCTGAAGCCGCTGGAGGCGTATAGAACCACCTACCCGAACAAGGTCTTCGACTACATGGCGGCTGGACGCCCGGTGGTGTTGGCGATCGATGGCGTGATCCGCGAAGTGGTCGAAGCGGCGGGCTGCGGGATCTTTGCCGAGCCCGGGAACCCGTCTGCGCTGTCCGATGCGATCCGGAAATTGGCGGCAGATAAGGAAGAGGCGCGGACGATGGGGCTTGCCGGGCGGAAGTATCTGGAACGAAATTTCAGCCGCGCTTCGATTGGAGCGCAGTTGATCCAGCTTCTGGAAAGCATGACTGGAAGTAATGCAGTTTGATAAGCTTCGGCAGTTCTTGAAGCGTGCATTTTTGCCAATCGAAGCCTAGGAAATTTAGCGCAGATTAGCGCAGAGCAGTGGATAAAAATTACTTTAGGAGTACCCCTATGGCAACAGCAGAGATCTTTGCAGGCAATTGTGGATTCAACACCGAAGTCGAAGCCACGCTGGATGGGAAAGTCTGCAAACTGAGCATCACCAGCGAGTGCGCCGCCATCCGCAAAATGGCCGAGGAGTTGACCGAAGTCAATCCTTATGAAGAAATCTCTTTCCGGCGCGCAATGCCTAAAATCCATGAGGCGGGACACAAATACTGCACCCACGCCGCCTGTCCTGTGCCGGTTGGCATTATCAAGGCAGTCGAGATCGAGGCCAAGCTGGCCCTGCCCACAGATGTAACCATCAAGTTATCGAAGACGAAGTAGGACTATGATAAACAAAAAAATCCCCATGGAACGCGATAAGAAGATCGCTCTTGTCGCACACGATAATAAAAAACGCGACCTTGTGGAATGGGCAAAATTCAACCGCGACCTGTTGGCTCACCATCAGGTGTTTGCTACCGGTACAACGGGTAGAATCCTGGAGCAGGAACTTGGTTTCAACATTATGAGTCTCAGGAGCGGTCCCTTGGGTGGCGACCAGCAGATCGGGGCCAAGATCGTCGATAACGAGATCGATTTTCTAATCTTTTTCTGGGATCCACTCGAACCCATGCCTCACGACCCGGATGTCAAGGCACTTTTGCGCATGGCTGTGGTATGGAATATACCCATCGCCTGTAACCGGGCCTCCGCTGACTTCATGATTTCCTCCCCGCTCATGGATGGCGAATACGACCGTTTGATCCCCGATTACGAAAACTATACCGCGCGCAGATTGGACTGGAGCGAGGAATCCGGTTAGGCGAGACACAAAAATTGTGGCCACGCGTCTATCCTGTGCAGGCAGGTATCATCAGGACAGTCGAGATCGAGTCACCACTTGCCTTGCTCACAGGTGTGACCATCAAGTTGTCGAAGACGAAGAAGGAATAGACAAAATTCTGTAGCTTTTCACCTGCCCGGATGTTTTTGTCCGGGCTTTGTTTTTAACATATAATTTTATAAATACTTGAATCCGAGGCCGCGCGGATAGGAGTGTGCAGCAAACAGACATGGCAATTGATCTGCAAAGCATCATTAATAGCCAACTTGGTGTGATGTTGGTTTCATTCGTTGGTCGAACAATTCCACCCTCGATTGGTTACCGAATCGCCGATCTCGTGGCGGAGTGGATCGCAACTCGCCGCCAGTCAAAATTAATTCGGGCTATCAGAACCAATCAATGGGTGATCCGTGGGGCAGGTCTTGATAAAGAAACATTGGAGCAAGCTGTGCGTGATACTCTCAAAAATTTAGCGTATTCACTCTACAGTTTGTATCATTACATCCATGATCCCAAAGCGATCCGCAGTTTGGTGGATCTTAATCCAACCGCGCGTGGATTGGTCGAGCGGCCCGAATTCAGTGACCGGGGGTTGATGCTGGTGGGATTGCACCTGAGCAACTTTGATTTTGTGCTTCAATCGATGTGTATGCAGGGAATGAACGCATTCGTACTGACCATCCCTGATCCACAAGGCGGGCAACGCATGGAATATGAAATACGCAAAAAGACTGGCATGAATTTAGTCCCAGCATCTGTAAACGCTATGCGGCACGCGGTGAAATATCTCAAGCAAGGCGGAGTAGTATTGACCGGCATAGATCGTCCGGTGTTTGTTTCAAAATCTCGACCAAGATTTTTCGGGCGAGCTTCCTCCCTTCCAACACATCATATTCATCTTGCCATGAAAGCCGGTGTGCCTGTTATGATTGTCGCGGCAAAGTTGGGAATGGATGGGCGCTATCACGTGACAACATCCGAACTGATTGAGATGGAATCTGATTCGGATTATGAACAGGGGATCGTGCAAAACGCAGAACGGGTGTTGAAAGAAGCGGAGAAGTTCATCATGCAAGCGCCAGAGCAGTGGAGTATGTCTCTCCCGGTTTGGCCGGATCTGATGGACGATGTTCCCGTATAAAGTAGATCGGACGTACCGATTTTGGGTTTTAACGAGGAGAATAATATGGCAAAAATAGACAAACACCGGAGGGTGAACGATATTTTGCTAAGGCCGCTGGAAAGACCTGCGTTGCGATGGTTTTCCGCACACATGCCTGCCTGGATCACACCTGATATCTGCACAACAATTGGCGTTTTGGGTGCGCTCATAACATCAACGGCATATATCTTGAGCAATATCGATAGGAATTATCTCTGGCTGGCTTCATTTGGATTTGTGGTGAACTGGTTTGGTGATAGCCTCGATGGAACGCTGGCGCGTTATCGTCACATTGAACGGCCCAAGTTCGGGTTTTATATCGATCATACGACCGATACATTTGGCCAAGTTGTTATTTTTCTCGGACTGGGCTTATCCCCCTACGTCGGTTTCAACGTTGCCTGCATGGCTTTGATCGGATACTTGATGTTGGGAACGCTTGTTTACGTGCGCACCTGTGTGGTCGGCGAGTTCAAGATTTCATACGGCAAGTTGGGTCCAACAGAAATCCGTGTGATTGCCATGCTGCTCAATACGGCCATGTACTTCATTGGACTAAAATCCGTTGAATGGTCGATCGCGAACAATCATCTGATATTCAGTGTTTACGATATAGCCGTTTCAATCATTGCTTTGTTATTGTTTGGTTTCTTCTTTGATACTGCATGGAAGCAAACACGTTTGTTTTTCAGGCTGGGGGAATAATTAACTACTGTAATGACTAAAACAAAAATTCCTGAGACTTGAACTGCACCCATGCCGCCTGTCCCATGCCGGTGGGCATCATCAAGGCAGTCGAGATCGAAGCCAAATTGGCCCTGCCCATGGATGTGACGATTAAGTTGTCGAAGACGAAGAAGGAATGAATAGAATTTTGTGACTTTTTACTAGCCCGGATGATTGTGTCCGGGCGTTGTTTTTAACATATAATTTGATAAACGCTTGACTTCATAACGATACGGACAAAAGCTAGTGGTTTGAGCAGGGAGACTGGTATGAAAAAGAAGAATGTAGAGTTACTTCTATGGGCGATTGTCGTTTTTATTATTATTGCATTGGGTTGGGTCATTGTGAACAAAAATTTTCCTAGACAACAGTTTTATTATCAAAGCGCTCGCGAAAAAGAGATCGAAACGCTTATTGGACGTCATAAACAATTAAACGAGCAATTACAAACTCAAAAAAGCACACTGAATCAAGCGCAGGATGAACAAGAAAAGGCTGGGATTGAACTCAGTATTGCACAATTAGAGTGGGAAATACGAAGTGTAGAAAACCAAATCATGCAACTACAACAATGGGAATTATCAGTTTTATCTGATGGTAAAGTGATGCATTCTGAAAGTGTTTTCATAAACACGAATAGACAGCTAACAGCCTCTCTCTATTACCTGCCTGAGATTGGATTAGGTGATTCCAGTGCTATTGATCTTACAATAAGCTCGTTCGAAACTTTGGATCCATTGCTTAATAGTCCCAGCCATTTTATAACTATTGATGAGGCGCTATGGCTGATCCGGGTTGGGAATGAAGAAAAAATCAAGCTAATGATGCAAGCTAAACTAATCGGAGTAGGATTTGACATAGTTGGAGCAGAGAGAGTTCAAGAAGTAAATTCTGATGTGATGACAAAATGGTCATGGTCGGTAAAGCCCATAGCCGAAGGTCAACAGGATCTCTTTATCGATATAACGATACCCATCGTCGAAGATGGGCAAATCAAGAGAGTGGTAACTAATTTTTCTTTGCACCCTGTTCGTATCGATGTAAAGAAATCATATGCCGTTCTCTTCCGCGAAACTTTGCCCAATATCATTACGGGATTCTTAGGCCTGGTAGGAGTTATTATCGGGATTATTGCGAATCGAAAACGAAAAGAGGAAGAATAAGACGGGGCAAATTGCAGAAAAAGAAAACAATGCAAAACACAGGCTTCAATGTCTTCATAATCGGCGCTGGCGTGGTTGGAGCAGAGGAGAAAAATGACTCAAGTCATCAATCTTGCAGAGAAATTCGATTTGTTCAACGAGCAATGGCAGCCCAAAATCGCTGGTGAGTTCAATGACTCATACGTCAAAATCGCCAAGGTACAGGGCGAGTTCGTCTGGCACCATCACGAGAACGAAGATGAGTTGTTCTTTGTGGTCAAAGGCGCGCTGACCATCAAGTTGCGCGATAAAGACCTGACGGTCCACGAGGGCGAGTTCGTTATTATCCCACGCGGAGTGGAACACATGCCCGTGGCCGAGGAAGAAGTCTGGATTATGATGCTAGAACCGAAGACCACCTCGAATACTGGCAACGTGACGAACGAGAGAACCGTGGAAGCAGAATGGATTTAGCCTTTCTTTAGTATTACCACGAAGGCGCGAAGCCTCGAAGACACAAAAGAAAAAAACTTTGTGTCTCTGGGTCTTGGTATCTTTGTGGTATAAGCTCAAACGAGCGGGGAACAAAATTCTCCTCCCCGGCGTCATTTTTGTAACGCCGAAAATCCTACACCGGAGGAGAACCATGAAAACCAAACTGTTTGCCATCCTATCCCTGACTCTCATCGCATTAACGATCCTGACCGCTTGCGGTGCTGCAGCTACAGAAATCCCTGCTGAGCCTGCACTGCCCGAAATGTTCACCGAAGAGGATCGCGCCGAACCATCAGACAACTCAGGCTTTGCAGGCGCGCCTGCTGTTGGACAGGAAGCCGAGAAATCCGCATTGCCTATGCCTGAAACTGGCGTGGTCTACCAGACCGTGCCGGATATGGATAACGCTCCCGGCCAGGCTGCCTATGTGGACCGCATGCTCATCAAGAACGCCGAAGTCAGCGTGCTGGTCGAAGACAGCGACGTTGCCATCGACCGCCTGACCCAGGTGGTTGGCGATGTGGGCGGGTATATCGTCAGCTCACGCATCTGGTACCAACCCCATCTGGATGGCGAGAACTACAAATACGCCAGCATCACGTTGGGCATCCCGGTCGACCAGTTCGAGGTCACCATGCGCCGCGTGCGCGGACTGGCTATCCGCGTGCTGGATGAGAATGCATCCGGTGAAGATGTCACCGACCAGTTTGTGGATTTGCAGTCCCGCCTGAGCAACCTGGAAGCCACGCAGGCGCGCATCCAATCCTTCCTCGAGGATGCCAAGACTGTTGATGAAGCTCTGCGTATCAACCAGGAACTGGCCCAGATTGAGGCTCAGATCGAAGAAGTCAAAGGACGCATGAACTATCTGTCTGACCGCGCGGCTTTCTCGACCATCACGGTCACCGTTTCGCCGGAACTGCCCGAGATCAAGCCTGCTCCCGTTCCTGAGCCCAAGCCCTGGACCCCCAGCGAGACTCTGAAAGATGCCACCGAAACACTGGTGAAGGCTTATCAGGGCATCGTAGAGTTTGCCATCTGGATCATAGTGGCTGTACTGCCAATTCTGGTTCCACCCGTGCTGATCGTCTGGATGCTTCTAAAGCTGTTACGTCGAAAACCAGCCAAGCAAGTATCCGGTAGTGGAAGTTAATCCAAAAACAGGGCAGCACCCTCGCTGCCCTGTTTTTTCATTCCGAGCTGGTTCAATGAACATTAACGCGATCAGGATAGAATTTCATGGAAAGAGTCACACCTTCCCGCAATTTGAAATCGCCGACAAATTCCTTCCCGCCGACCCAGGCGACATAGTGGTACTGCCCGACTGGCACGCTGACCGTTCTCGACCCATCTACTGAATATTCGTAGGTAACATTTACCTTGTCCGTGGCTGTTATGCCCTGCAACGAAACGTAGACATCCGCGTTAGCATAGTTGACCAATTTGATCGTTCTGAAGGATGCCTTCGCAGGCACTGTTCCATAGGAGAGATCAGCCGAGGGTTCCGTTGAACTCGAACCGACCACCCAGGATGATCCCGGCACGTAGATCACCTGCCCGGCGTAGATGCGGTTGATATCCCAGATGTGCGGGTTGGCAGCCCACAGGCTGTTTACACTGACCCCATAGCGGCTGGCAATCTTTGCAAAGGTGTCGCCGTATTGGACGGTGTACGTACTGGCATAACTACCGCTTGAAGAACCGCTGTAGCCGCCACCCGGGATGACCAGCACCTGACCAGGGTAGATGTAGTAACCAATGCCCGGGTTGGCTGCGTACATTTGGGCCAGGGTCACACCGCAACGATCGGCGATAGTGGATAGCCAATCACCCGGCTGGACAACATACGTACTGCCACAACTCGACGATGCCCGGACATTCCCCGGGCTTGCAAAGGATGCCAGCAAAATTGCTGAGATAACGAGCATTTGAGTAAATGATTTGAGTGACATTTCGCGTCTCCTTGGTTATGGAAACCTGACCATATTTCAACACCATAATAAGACAAAACGAAGCAAAAAACAATAATCAAAATGGTGATTGGACCAATCTACACTTTGACTTTCCACACAGGCACCGGTTCGTCGAAACCTTTGATATCTGCCTCGAATTTTTCTATTTCTACCAGGTTTTCTTTCACCCAGGCTTGCACCTGGTCATCGCTGTAAACCGTTTCGGAAAGCACGATCTCACCGCCGGCTGAAAATTCGGTCAGGCGGGCAGCGATGTTGACCATCGAGCCAAAATAGTCCAAACGCTCGTTCAAGTTGACCACAATGCACGGCCCGTGATGGATGCCTATTTTTATCTGTAGCAGCGGTTCCCCATACCTGGCAATGGCTTGCTGCGCCTGCCATACGGCTCGCAATGCAGAGACGGGTTCGCGGAATGAAGCCATGACTGCATCACCCATCGTCTTGACAATCGAACCGCCCTCCAATGACACAGCTTTCTCTAAATCGACAAAATGCTCCTGTACGCGTCCGAAGGCGGGCGCATCCCCGATCTTCTGATACAACCGGGTCGATTCGTACAGGTCAGTGAAGACAAGCGTCAACGAACCGATCGAGATCTCTTCCCCGGGCCGTAAGACTTCACTGGCAAACAGGTCACGAAACACTTGCAAGACTGTCACATCTGCGGCGGTAGCAGCCTGGTCCGACCATGCGAAGCGTTCCAGTTGGAAGGTCTGGTCGGACTCGGTCGCATTGACCAGCTTCAGGCCTGGTTCGACGCTGATGGTTTGTTCTTCGTCCGGCCAGCCAAACTCGGTCACACGCAGGATGCTTTCAGCAGGACCTTCTGGATGTGCTCTCAACGCAAGCATACCGGGTACATTCGATGCGCGCAGGTTGTAACGTCCCGGCTCGAGTTGCAGATATTCCAGCGTTTCTCGCAAGGCCGAAACCTGTTGCGACATCACAATGTGGGGTTGGTATTGCGGGCTACTCACGCAGAATTTTACAGACCCATCCACGGTGCGTACCGACGGGTTGGGCCGGAAAATCACCTCCACGTTGTGGTCGAATTGCGCGCGGAAGTCGATTTTGCAAGTGTTGCAATGCGAGGCGACTTTGACCTCGCTCAGGCTGTCCATGCTTTCTGCCATACGGCGACAGCGCGGGCATAACAGTTCCCAGTACATATCCAGCAAGCCCAGGCGCGTGGCGTGCAAGAACATCTCCAGTACAGGGCGGCGCGCGCTGCCCCAGTTGTCGGCCAGGACAAACGGTCTCATACGCTGGACGGACAAATCGTCAGCCTGGTTGAGGAATTCGACCAGACGCTCGTACTGGGCGGGGTCTACGCCCCGGGTGTGCAACGCCTCTTGCGCAGACTTCAGCCTGCTGCGCCCACCTGGGCTTAATCTGCGCCGACGGGAGCCTTCCGCCACTCCCTTACCGCGCTTGAGGATACGATCATAATTGTGAAAGACATTCCCAAAGCGTCTGGCGCTGACCAGGCCAATTGCAAAAGGGATGCCGATGAGCCCCAGCAGGTTGGCAGGCCTGGCCCAGACCTGGTATTTCAGCAGCGAGCCAGTTGGCTGACGCGTTTCAAGCGTCAACAACGTGCGCATTTCTTTGAGAGGCCCTCTATGAAATTTGCGCAGGATACCGAACGAACGGGAATAGGTCCACTCGAACGGTTCTTCATCCCATTCGAAGACAACCAGCGGCACTTTATAGCGCAGACGGTAAATCCCGTCGCGCAGGCCCATGATTTTCATCGGCGGCAGGCCAGCGTCGCGATTGAAGCGGTTGGTATCCGAGACCAGCGGCCAGAGTGCCTCAGGCGTGGATTCCAATTCCCATTGCCAGAAATAATAAAACTCGCGTGTCATGTTGTCCTTTTTATGATAACAATTGTCTGAATTATACTTGCATCTGATTGTTGCACGAATTCCCAAATACGGCTATAATACGGCCTGCCAATCCCCCGCAGTTCTGCGGGATTCGGGGCGTGGCGCAGCCCGGCTAGCGCGCTTGCATGGGGTGCAAGAGGTCGGAGGTTCAAATCCTCTCGCCCCGACTAGGATAGGACTCTCGTGAGAGAGTCCTTTGCTTTTAAGGTGAGTCTGAGTTTCCCCCTACAGGGACGATGCAAATGTCTCTCGCCCCAACTGAAAAAATCGTCGAGCAATAGGTTGGCGGTTTTCTTTTATCCGTTAATTTACTCATCTTCATAAAGCGTCCCGAAGGTTCCCGTAGTACAGGTTTGCTTCCCGCCCAAACCTTCGGGACAATGCTAACATCAATAATTTAATTGCAATGATTCGGGTGTAACCTTGCCCAATATCCACCGTCATGTCTACAGATGTTCATGTTCTCTCCTCCTTTGACGAAAGTTCGCTCTGTACCCATCAGCAGGGCGAATTTTCGTCTGAATCGCGTGAAAAAAAACGCATAAAATGCTATACTTTAAATATGAATAATCCAGAGAAACTATCCACTATCCTTGATCTCTGCATCGATATCGATAAGACTGCCATCGCGATCTATGGCAGCCTGTCCGATTATGCCGAGAACGAAGCTCTGCGGGGTTTTTGGGGGAAGATGGTTACGGAGGGACAGTCGCATCTGGAGTATTGGCAGAAGCTCAAAGCGCTTCCGGAATTCAAGGAATTACCGGATGCCTTCGATGATCCAGATAGCGTCATCCATGAACTGGAGAAGCGGGCGGGGCAGATTCAAGCGTTGCAACAGCAGTGGGAAAAGGATAAGACCGTCAACAGCGCGTTTGTGATCGCTTATCGGTTAGAGGCTTACAAACTTCACCCGGCGATGAGGACCCTTTTCCAATACTTCCGCCCGATCACTGACGGGACGGTCCCGGCAGAGAGCAAAGAACTCGACGAGACGAATATCAGCGCCTTTGTGGAAGCCCTGCATAAATATGGCGAAGTGACCCCGGAACTGGAATTGATTGGCGAGACCCTGCAACGCCTGTGGGATCAAAACAAGGCTTTATCGGAACAGTCCATGGTTGACCCACTATCTGGTCTGCTCAACCGCCGCGGCTTCTTTACGATGGCAAAACAAATGGCGCACCGGTCGAAGCGCGATCACACGCCCCTTTCGGTCATGCTGCTGGAAATCGACAACTTCAAAGCCATTAATGATCTTCATGGTACACAAAAGGGGGATGACATCCTGAAACTGATTGCTGGGAAAATCCAGTCAACTTTGCGGCAATCGGATCTCGTCGCGCGTTATGGTGGTGATGAGTTCATCTTATTGCTACCAAATACAATAAGGGATGGGGGCGAGGCTGTTGCTGAAAAACTCAGGGGCATGGTCTCCACGGCTCGCCCGATGGGAGTGCCGATGACGGTCAGTATTGGCGGCGCGGAAGACACGATGAAAGAGAACGCTGAACAAGAACTCCAGAATCTCATTCGCTACGCGGAAGGAAATTTGATCGTTGCCAAGACCAACGGCAAGAACCAGGTTGTATTCTAAATGTAGAATTTTCGGAGTGTGGACTTTAGTCTGCTACTTCTAAGAAAAAACCGCCGGGACAACAACCTGACAAGGTAATATACTTGTCAGGTCGTTTTATACTTGCCAATCCCCTTGCCTTAGAGTATCCTTGCCCCGGGAGTGGTTAGGTCCCGGTGGGCTTCCCGGTCTTCAAAACCGGTGGCGGGTCGCGTTGCGGGCCGCGGTGGGTTCGACTCCCATCCACTCCCGCCTCTATATCGAATAGGGTCGAGTAACCCTGAATGGAATGACGGGCTACTCGACCAGCATTTTTCACAGGTATATCCATGGTATTTCCTGAAACCGAAGTTCTGACATCTCTTGTTGCGCGTGTCTTTCGGATTGACGATGTGACCACGCTCGACCCCGCCAGAGGGCAATTGCTGCGCTATCGGGGTCACCTGCTGGACGAAGATTCCGCCTCGGCCTACGACCAGTTGGCTGCTTCCGTTAATTCATACGAACTCACACCCCTTTTCCGCCTCGAGCAGGGCGAGCAAGTGATCTATATCGTCAAGTCTCCACCCAAGCAGAAACCGGCCAATCCCTGGGTCAATGTTATCTTGTTCATTCTCACCGTTTTCAGCGTGATGTTGGCCGGAGCGACGCCCGAAGGCCCGCTTCCTCCCGATGCTGGTGGGCAGATGCTGGCCCTACTTAAAAGTATCTTCACTGGCTGGCCCTTTGCGTTGAGCTTAATGGGTATCTTGCTGGCACACGAGTTTGGACACTACCTCGTCAGCCGCTATCATAAGACACCGGCTACACTACCCTATTTCATCCCGCTGCCCTTTCCCCCGCTAGGAACCATGGGCGCTGCCATTCTGATGAAGGGCGTCCCCAAGAACAAACGCATCCTGTTCGATATCGGTGTAGCTGGCCCGTTGGCTGGCATGCTGATTGCTATTCCGGTCTTGTTCTATGGATTGTCGCTTTCATCCCTCGACACGATACAAGCGACCGCCAACAGCTTCATCGAAGGCAATTCCCTGATCTACCTGTTTGCAAAATTTGCCATCTTTGGAAAGTTCCTGCCCGAGCCGGCGACATTTGGCAACATGCCTCCATTCTTATATTGGCTGCGCTACTTTTTTACCGGCCAGCCATCGCCCATCGGCGGAACTGACGTTTTCATTCACCCGGTCGCGTTTGCGGGTTGGGCCGGGTTGTTAGTCACAGCTTTGAACCTGGTCCCGGCGGGCACGCTGGATGGGGGGCATGTGGTCTACTCGTTGTTTGGAGAGAAAGCCCGCAAGGCATTCCCTTATATTATCGGTATCATGGCTGTGCTGGGGATCTTCTGGAGCGGATGGTGGTTGTGGGCCTTCTTGCTCTTCTGGCTGGGACGTGTCAACGCTGAAACGCTCGACCAGATCACACCTCTGGATCCAAAACGCCGTGCGGTGGCTGTCTTCGTCATCATCCTGTTCTTGCTGGTCTTCACGCCAGTCCCATTCTCGTTGCTGATTGCATGAACCGTCGCTGGCTGATTCCGTTTATTCTGCTCACTCTTATTTTAGCGGCCTGCCAACCATCTTCCAGTCCGGACGCGGAAGCGCCTACGTCCACGCCGAGAGTTGGCGCGACCAAAACTCCAGCAGTGACTCAAACTCCGATTGCGGAAAGCAGGCTGGGGGTCCGGGCCGAAGCGCTGAATGGCCTGACGGTGGACGTATGGCATCCCTGGTACGGCGCGCCTGCGGGATTGTTCGAGTCGCAGGTCGAAGAGTTTAACCGTATTAACCCCTGGGGCATCCTGGTCCAGGCGAAAAGCCTCCAAAATTACACCGAGTTATATGAACAGGTCAGTGCAGCCGTGCATGGCCCGGACAGGCCGGATGTGGTGGTTGGGCTGCCGGAATACGCCGTGGAGTGGCATGCGCAGGAGGCCGTGCTGGACCTGAATTCGTATGTTTCCGATCCGGTATTCGGCTTGAGCGGCGCTGAAATTGCTGATTTCCCGTCGGTGTTCTGGGAGCAGGACCAGGTGGGGGACGTACGGCTGGGCATGCCGGCGCAGCGTACCGCGCGCTTTCTACTTTACAACCAGACCTGGGCGAGCGAGTTGGGATTCGACGACGCGCCTGTCACCGCGGAGGAGTTCCAGGAGCAGGCTTGTAAAGCCAATCTCTCCATGCGCTCGGACCAGGATCTGCAAAACGATGGTGGAGGTGGTTGGTTGATCGATGCCCACCCGATCACCGCCGTATCCTGGTTGCTGGCATTCGGCGGCGGCGCGCAGGAGGAAAATAGCTTTCGTTTCTTGCGGCCTGAAAACATCGAGGCGACCCGATTTGTCAAAGGGCTGGCAGAGAACGGCTGCGCCTGGAAAACCCAGGATGAGCGGCCTTTGAGCAAATTCGTGGAACGCTCGGCGCTCTTTGCGACTGCCAGCCTGGAGGATTTGCCTGATTTGGCGCGCGATTTTGCCAGCGCAGGCAGCACTGACAAGTGGACTGTGCTGCCCTTTCCCGGCCCCGAAAGCAGCGTGATGGTCGTCTACGGCTCGTCTTACATCCTGTTCGACTCGGATGACGCCGACCAACTGGCCGCCTGGCTATTCGTGCGCTGGCTGCTCTCGCCGGAAAATCAAGCCGATTGGGTGAACAGCGCCGGACTGTTCCCGCTTCAAGCCTCGACCATGAGCCTGCTGGCCGATTACGCAGCCGGGCACCCGGGTTGGGCCGAAGCCGTCAAATTGCTTCCTCAGGGACGCATCACCCCGCAACTGGCTGCCTGGCGCACCGTCCGCGTGGCGCTGGGGGACGGCTTCAACTTCATGTTCCGCGTGGATACGCCAGTGGGACAGGTGCCGACCATCCTGGCACAATTGGATGCGATCGTGGCGGATTTGAATAAATGAAACTGTAGTAAGGGCAGGGTAACCTTGCCCCTACAAATAATGTAAAAATGTTGGGGTAAAAATATGACAATCTACATTATCCCTTCATCCTACAGTAATATATAATATGTGGGGAAGGTTCATATGCCAATCTACGAATACATTTGTCTCGATTGCAAGAAAGAATACGAAATCCTGCGCTCTTTCAACGAAGCTGACAAGCCTGTCGCTTGCAATGAGTGCGGCGGCGAGAACGTAAAGCGCAAATTGTCCGTGTTCTATGCCCAGAGCGGCGGGCATACTGTCAGTGGGGCGGGTGGAGGCTGTAGCTCGTGCGCAGGCGGGAATTGCTCTTCTTGCGGAATTTGATTTTGCAGGGCAACTAACTTGGGCGACCGCATATGGTCGCCCATATTGTTTCTGTGGAGGGAACAATGGAATATACACAACTGGGACGTACTGGCCTGAAAGTTTCACGCCTTTGCCTGGGGACGATGAACTTCGGCCCTGAGACAACCGAACAAGACAGCTTTGCCGTTATGGACAAGGCGCTCGAGCTGGAAATCAATTTCTTCGATACGGCCAACGTGTATGGCTGGAAGCTGGGCAAAGGCGTGACCGAGCAGATCGTCGGACGTTGGTTTGCGCAGGGCGGCGGGCGGCGCGAGAAAGTCATCCTTGCGACCAAAGTTTATGGCGGTATGGGCAAATGGCCGAACCAGTCTCGTTTGTCAGCGCGACATATCCGCGAGGCGCTGGAAGGCTCACTCAAACGCCTGCAGACCGACTACATCGACCTGTACCAGATGCACCACATCGACCGGAATACACCCTGGGAGGAAGTCTGGCAGGCCATGGAAGTGCTGGTCCAGCAGGGAAAAATCCTGTATGTGGGTTCATCTAACTTTGCGGGCTGGCACATCGCCAAAGCACAGGAAGCCGCCAAAGCGCGTCACTTCATGGGCCTGGTCAGCGAGCAGTGCCTGTATAGCCTGAACGATCGCATGAGCGAACTGGAAGTTTTGCCCGCCTGCCAGGACTACGGCTTGGGCGTTATCCCCTGGAGTCCGCTTTCGGGTGGTTTGCTGGGCGGCGTGCTGGCGAAAATCGAGAAAGGCCGCCGCGCTGCCGAGGACATGCAGAAAGAAATCGAAAAGAAGCGCGACAAACTGGAAAAATGGGAAGCCTTCTGCAAGGAAATGGGCGAGGGGCCTGCGGATGTAGCGCTGGCCTGGGTCTTGAATCACCCGGCTGTGACCGCGCCGATCATCGGTCCGCGCACAATGGAGCAGTTGACCGGTTCGATGCGCGCGTTGAAAATCCGCTTCAAAAAGGATGAACTCAAAAAGATCGACGAAATCTGGCCTGGCCCTGGTGGCGAAGCGCCGGAAGCGTATGCGTGGTAGGTCTGGCATTCAGCTATCAGCTTTCAGCAATTAGAAGATATGAAGGCCGACGACTTTCCAAAGTATGGATATCCGTGCAGAGTAGTCGTCGGTCTTGCTTTTTCTACGATATTTGGCCTTCGGCGCAGTTTTTGCGAGGATGCAATCCGTTGTATCGGACGGTTGAAACCGCCACTACGGGTTTTGGGGAGAGAAAACATTCCCCAAAGCGGACCCTGTGTCATCACCGTCAATCATTACCATCGTCCCGGGTTTGGGGCGGAGTGGCTGGCATTGGGCATCAGCGCGGTTGTGCCGCATGAGATGCACTGGATCATGACCGCCGAGTGGACAGCGCCGGGGAAGTGGTACGAACCGATCAAGGGCGGGTACTCGCGCCTGTTGCTGAACAAACTGTCACGTGTGTATGGTTATATTACGATGCCGCCCATGCCGCCGCGCCCGCAGGATGTGGAAGCGCGCGCCAGGTCTGTAAAAAAGGTGTTGAATCTCGTGAGAAAAACCGGGAATACCATTTTGGGATTGGCTCCCGAAGGGGGAAACCAAACTGGAGGGTGGCTTTCTGCGCCCGCTCCGGGTGCCGGAAGGTTTGGGCTGCTGCTGGCAGGCTCAGGGTCCGCGTTCGTGCCGGTGGGCGCGTATGAAGCGGATGGATCGTTCTACCTGCATTTCGGTCTGCCCTACCAGTTGAGCGTCCCATCAGGTTTGTCCGCAGACGAAAAAGACCGCGCTGCGGCGGAGGTCATGATGAGGAAGATCGCCGCGTTATTGCCGGAACATTTGCGAGGAGAATTCGCATGAAAAAACTCAAACTGCCCGAACTGCTGGTTCTCAATGCCTATTGGGTGGGACTGTCGTTCAAGTGGAACGCACTGCACCCGATCATCCTGCCCGCCGTGCTGTTGAACTTTGTCCCGGATGCGCGCAAGAACACCTACCTGGGCCTGCTGACCTTCGTCGGTTTGGTGCTCGCGATGGTCATCCAGCCGCTGGCAGGCGCTGTTTCAGACGGCTGGGTTTCGCGCTGGGGCCGGCGGCGTCCGTTGATCGTGCTGGGCACGCTGTTCGACTTTGTCTTCCTGGGGGTGCTGGCCTGGGCAGGCGGCACTTCGACAGGCTCAGTGCAGAGCTTGACCTGGGTGTTCATCGGTTATATCGGCCTGCAATTCAGTTCGAACATCGCGCAAGGCCCGGCGCAGGGACTGCTGCCCGACCGCGTCCCGCCGGAGCAGTTGGGCGTGGCCAGTTCCTGGAAGAACGTCATGGACATGACCAGCCTGATCATCGCCTCCCTGCTGGCCGGACGGCTGCTTGACCCCGTCACGCGTGACCCGATCTTGATCGTGCTCGTGTTGATGGGAACCATCGCGATCTCCACCGCGATCACGGTATTGGGTACGCGGGAGAAACCCTCACCCCCAACCCCTCTCCCGGGGGGAGAGGGGAATTTTCGTGCCCTTCGTGGAAACTTTTTTCACATCGACTTCCACTCGAACCGCGCCTACTGGTGGCTGATTGCCGAGCGCGGCTCCTTCCTGCTGGGTATCTACGGCGTGCAAGCCTTTGCGCAATATTATTTGCAGGATGTCATCCGTGTCGCGGATCCGCCCAAGCAGACCGGCGACCTGCTGGCCGTGCTGACCCTGTCCCTGGTGGCGCTGGTGCTGGTCGGCGGCTGGCTGACCGATAAATTCGGGGCCAAACGCATGTTGTACATCGCCAGTACCCTGGCCGCGGCCGGGATGCTCTTGATGCTCATCCCGCGCGATATGCCCGGCCTGATGGCTTTTGGCGGCGTGCTGGGCGCGGGCATCGGGCTGTTCCTGACGGCCAACTGGGCGTTAGCAAATAAGTTAGCGCCTGGAGAGGAAGCTGGCAAGTTCCTGGGCCTGACCAACCTGGCAACCGCTGGCTCCGGTGCGTTGGCGCGCCTGGAAGGCCCCGCCCTGGATTGGCTGAATGGCCTATGGCCCGGCCAGTGGATGGGATACACTTGGTTGTTTGTCTTTGGGGCAGTGTGTATTCTTTTTAGTATGCTGTCGCTGAGAAAAATCAACGAAAAGAGTTTATAGAACTTTGTAACGCGCCCGGATGATTTTGTCTTGGGTTTTTAGCATATAATTCTATAAACACACCTAAAGGTAACAGATTCCTTTCTCCTCCAAGGAGAGGGGTTAGGGGTGAGGTCCCATGAGCCACATCTTCATCAGCTACAGCCACAAAGACAGCAAATACGTTGAGAAACTCGAAAAGAAACTGATCGAGGAAGGCTTCAACGTTTGGATCGACCACCGCATTGATTACGGCTCACAGTGGCCGAAAGTAATTCAGGAACAGTTAGACTCTTGTGGTGCTTTTATTGTTGTAGTCAGTGAAAATGCATACGAATCGGAGTGGGTACAAAACGAGGTGGCACGTGCAAAGCGAAAGGGCAAACCTTTTTTTCCACTTCTCCTTTCCGGTGACCCATGGATAACCGTTGAAACAACGCAGTACGTTGATGTAAAGGATGGGTCACTCCCACCTATAAAATTTTATGAGGAGTTATCAAATATTGTTCCTCAAACTTTATTATCCTTGGAAAATGTATCCTCTGCAGCTGTTTTTATTGACGGTTACTGGCTTTATCATACATGTAGTAGACAACGTATCTTAGAAAAATTAGACTACACTAAGTTAATAAGGTCGTTTCGTGATTATTTTGGCGATTGGACCTCTGTCTATTATTTTTATGCTATAAATCCGGATCTTGGGGAACAAGAGAGACATCTGAACAATTTGAGGAAGGAGGGTTATATTATTGAACTTGGGAGCTTTATGGCATCTTGGGTGAATGATGGCCCAAAGCATATACAAGTACATGGAATTGATACTTTATTTGTTCTTAGAGCTAGCACATTGCCAAAAGAAGTCAAAACTGTCATATTAATTACCGGTGATGGTGATATCGCTCCACTTGTCGAGCATCTCCAAAGTATGCCCAAGAATATAATCTTAATTACTGAGGTTCCAGGTTCTTATGCTTTGAGAAAAGTTATCAGGGCAGGTGTAATCAATCTAAAATCATTTCTCAATGATTTAAACTCAAATAAAAATCCGTTTCACGAAATAAAGGCGAATGGCATTTTATAGCGCGAATCAACTATAAATGTAGGCCATAATGAGATAGTTTTTGCCATTGGCGTAGTTCTCTGCAAAACCTTCCCTTACTGCGTAATATAATCGTAGTTAATTCGAATGGCAAAACTACTGGTTAACCCCATCAGGTTTTTGTCAGTGCGGTATCATTGGGGGCATGATCCGCATCCAAACCCACAAAGTCATCCCAGTTCTACTGTTTTTAATCGTTATCGCCGCCCTGCTCTTCCTGCCTTATTTCTCGCAGGTCGAGTTGCCGGTCGCGCAAATGTCCGCCTTTGGGTCGGAGACCGTGCGCAGTTAGACCCCCCTTCCGTCCCCCCATTTCGGAGAACAGAAATGGGGGGAAACTATCATCACGACATATAATATTGCAATGGAAAGATATATTCTATTCCTGCGAACACAGTTCCTCCCCCATTCGTGAATTTCGAATGGGGGAGGCTAGGAGGGGGTCAGAAGCAAGAGTAAAATAAAAGGGCCATGTCTACTCACAAGCGAACAACGCCTAAAGTTTTCAAAAAAGCCAAAGAACTACGCCGCAATCAAACAGAAGCCGAAATAAAGCTCTGGTCATGTTTGCGAACCCATCAACTAAACGATGTAGGTTTTCGCCGCCAACATGCCATTGGTAACTATGTGGTGGACTTTTGCGCTCCACGCCGTAAACTCATCATCGAACTGGATGGCGGTCAACACCTGGAACAAGAAGAATATGATTCCCAACGCACAGAATTTCTTGAATCGCGTGGATACAAAGTCCTGCGCTTTTGGAACAATGATGTGTTGAAAAACATTGACGATGTTATCCGCGATATTCAACGTACACTGGAAGATATGGGAAAACCTTAGGTTCGCAAACGGTTTATAGAAATCTTCCAAGGTTCTATTTTTCAGTAGGTTCGATATACGTTCATCTTTAGCGGTATCATTGGGGGCATGATCCGCATTCAAACCCACAAAATCATCCCATTTCTACTGTTCTTTATCGTCATCGCCGCCTTCCTCACCCTGCCCTACTTCTCGCAGGTCGAGTTGCCTGTGGCGCAGATGTCCGCCTTTGGCTCGGAGACCGTCCGTGCGCAGGTGGACGAGATCATCGAGGAAGGCGAGATCGACCTGGGCGGCACCCTCCAGCGCTACCAGATCGCGCGCGTGGAGATCTTGGAGGGGGATTACGCGGGTATCCTGATGGAGATCGACTACGGCCAGCGCCAGGTGCTTTCCGGTAACCTCTATCTGCGACCCGGTGAAGAAATCCTGGTCACGCTGGGCAAACGCCCGGACAATGTGCTCACGGCTTACTATACCGAGCACGTCCGTACCACGCCCTTGCTGTGGCTGCTGGCGGCTTTCGTGGTGGCGATCCTGCTCATCAGCCGCTGGAAGGGGCTGCGCTCGCTGCTCAGCATGGCCTTCAGCCTGTGGGTCATTATCAGCTATATCATTCCGCACATCCTGGCGGGCGAAGACCCGCTGCGTGTCAGCATCATCGGTTCGGCCATCCTGCTGGGCGTCACGCTGTATCTCACCTACGGCTGGAACCTGAAAACCCATTCCGCCGTGCTGGGGATGGTCTTCGTCCTGGTCATCACCGGAACGCTGGCCTATTTCTTCGTCGTCTTCACCCGTCTGAGCGGCGCGGGCGACGAGAACGCGCTCTTCCTGATCCAGATGCTGAATTCGCGCATCAACCTGCGTGGCTTGCTGCTGGGCGGCATGATCATCGGCGCGCTGGGCGTGCTGGATGACCTGGTGACGACGCAGGCCTCGGCTGTGTTCGAACTCCACGGGGCGAATCCCGGCCTGGGCTTGCGCGGCCTCTATAATGCGGCCATGCGCATCGGTCAGGACCATGTGGCTGCTACCGTTAATACGCTGGTCCTGGCTTATGCGGGGGCCTCGTTACCCATGCTGCTGATGTTCTCGCTCGGCAGAGGCGATTACGGTTACCTGGTCAACTTCTCTTTCGTGGCCGAAGAGATCGTGCGTACGCTGGTTGGGTCGCTGGGATTGGTGGCTGCGGTCCCGCTCACGACAGCGATTGCCGCGGGCTTCGCTCTCCACAGTCAAAAGCTTGGAAAATGGGAGCAGGTTCTAGGCCCAGAAGGAAGCGGAGAGGGTCACCAGCACTAACCCAAAACCTTGCGAAGGTTCCAAACCTTCGCAAGGTTCAAATTCCTTACAAATTCGTTAGTTTTATCCTGCAACCTTTTATCGTCCTGCTACGTAAAGTAAGTGCAGAAAAATCTAGAGGAGTAACGTGAACGAGGAACAGACCTGGATTCTCCAGGCTAAAAACGGAAGCGACGAAGCGTTTACATACATCGTTGAGACCTACCAAACTCCGGTCTACAACCTGTGTTATCGCATGCTGGGCGAGCCCGAAGCGGCTGAAGACGCCGCGCAGGAGACTTTTCTGCGGGCCTACCAGCACATTCATCGCTATGATATCAAGCGGCCCTTTGCGACCTGGTTGCTCTCGATCGCAGCCCATTACTGTATCGACCGCCTCAGACGACGCAAGTTGCCCATCTTCTCGGTGGATGAGGACGAAGAATCCACATACGAGATACCCGATGCGCAGGCGCTTCACCCCGAAGCCGAAACGGTACACGGAGAGCAACGGGAACAAATCCATACGATGGTCCAATCCCTGGACTCAACTGACCGGGCCGCGATCATAATGCGTTATTGGTACGACTTTTCTGAAAAAGAGATTGCAGATGCGCTTAATCTGACTGTCAGCGCGGTGAAAAGCCGCCTGCACCGGGCGCGAAAGCAACTCGGCAAACTCTGGCAAGAATCTTCCACACCCGCACATGTGGAAAGGAGCCCTTATGAAACACCGGCCTTTTGAAGATTGGCTGCTGGAAGACCAGCCTCTCGATCTAACACAGAAACGCGAGCTTGACGCGCACTTACGCGCCTGTAACGCTTGCCGCGCAATTGCCGAATCGAATCTGGCGCTACGCTCCGCACGCGTGATTGCGCCTGCGCCGGGCTTCTCTGCCCGCTGGCAGGAGCGCCTGGTCCTGGCGCGCCGCGCACAGCGCCGACGAACGTTGTTGGGAACCCTGTTTTTCTCGCTGGGAGGGCTGACTTTGCTGGCACTGCTGGCAGGCCCTCTCCTGGTCTCTTTGATCGGTTCACCCGCTGAATGGATCTCGGCCATGGTGCACGCTATACTGTTTATCTACACTGCGACCTTGGCTGTTACAGAAGCCGGTTCTGTACTCTTCCGTGTATTGCCCGGTTTTGTACCTCCCTTTGTTTGGTTGGTCTTACTATCTACCTTGAGCGGATTGGGTTTGCTCTGGTCCGTCTCGATCTGGCGCTTGATGCGCCGTCCGCAAGGAGCAACTTCATGAAAAATACGTTCAAATTCTTTACGCTGATGCTGGCTTTGGCGCTGCTATTGCTGCCAACCAGCGCTGTCTATGCCCGTGGCGCGTCCGGCGGCTTGCTGGATGGGCGGGTCATCTTCGGTGACAATTTCACCCTGGAAAGCGGCGATACGCTGACCGGCGACCTGGTTGTCTTTGGTGGCAATGTCACGGTCGAAGAGGAAGCCATCGTCCAGGGGGATATGGTCGTGATTGGCGGTAATGTGACCCTGGGTGGCACCGTAACCGGTTCGACTGTCATTGTAGGTGGTTCGACCACGATGAGCGAAACTGCCGTCGTCAAGGGTGACCTGGTCACTGTGGGCGGATCGCTGTCGCGCGACCCGGGTTCGGAAGTAGAAGGGGAAGTGGTGACCAATATCCCTGCACCCAATATTCAGATTCCAGATGTGCCAAGCCCGCCCAGTGTGCCGGATGTTCCGGATGTTCCCGCGCCGCCCAGCCCTCCGGACGTCGATATCGATTTTCCCAACCCGTTTGTCAGTTTCATCCGCATGTTTGGGACAGCGATCGCAGTTTCTTTGCTCGCGATGTTGGCCAGCCTGTTCTTACAGCCGCAGATCGAGCGTGTCTCCCAGGCGATCGTCGGGCAGCCGGTCATCGCTGGCAGCTTTGGTTTGTTAACCGGGGTGATGGCTCCAGTCGTCCTGGTGATTTTGGCAATAACAATCATCCTGATCCCGGTTGTTTTGCTGGCGGCTGCGGTTCTGGCATTAGCCTGGCTCTTTGGTCTGATTGCGATTGGGACAGAAGTGGGTGAGCGCTTTACCCGCGCCATCAACCAGACCTGGGCCCCCCCATTGACAGCTGGATTAGGCACCTTCTTGATGATGATCGTCGTCGGTGGTATTGGCATGATACCCTGTATCGGCTGGTTGGTGCTCTCCCTGGTGGCTTTGTTGGGTATAGGTGGTGTTGTTCTCACGCTGTTCGGTTCACGCTCGTATCCGCTTGTTGCTATACCCACTGCACCGTCTGGTGCCGACTCGGTAGGATAGTCCTGTCGAGGTAAAATCCTGTAAGGGTAAAATTCTGTAGAGAGGCCTTCCGCTCTCTCACGGCTTAGTAGTATAATGAACCTGCCTCGGCGCAGCTTGCCGGGGCAGGTTTGTGTTTAGGAGGACTTTTCATGACCCGGAAATTAGAACTGGTTGAAACACCCATCCACTCCGATCCGTTACCGCTGGTCCAGGTTTCAGGTACGCACCGTGAGATGGGACGGCAAATTGGCGAAGCGCGTCGCGAAAGCGTACAGCGTAGCATCGAAAATGCCCGCAAACTGCTCGAGGAAGCATATAACGAACTTGAATTGACCTGGGATGGCGCATTAATTCAAGCGCGGAAATATGTCCCTTTTTCGCAGGAGCGCTACCCTAAATACGTGGATGAAATTATGGGGATAGCAGAAGGGGCGAATGTTCCGTTCGATGAACTTTCCGTATTAACTGCCATGGAAGCTGTGACCACGGACGCCTTGCATCTACTGCGCTGCACCAGCATGGCTGTCAATGACGAGCGTACAGCAGATGGGCATGTGCTGGCTGCTCATAATGAAGATTGGGTGCCGGAAGACGAAGAGGATGTCTTTGTCATTCATGCCAAACCGAAAGATGAGCCGCCCTATCTGGCGATGACCTACGGCGGTTTGATCGCCAATATTGGCTTTAATGCCTATGGCATTGCCCAACTAATTGACTCGGTGTACCCAAATGATTCACGAATTGGTATTCCGCGCCTGGTTGTCGCTCGAGCCGTATTGGCTTCCAAAACGCCCGGAGGGGCGATCAACCGTTCGCTGATTCCGCATCGTGCAGCCGGTTACAACCACCTCCTGGTTCATGAGAGCGGCGAGATTTACAACGTGGAAGTATCCGCCCGCCGTTTCTCGATCCTGTACAACAAAGATGGGTATAACGTACATACCAATCACTACCTTTCCGAGAATATGCAGGCAATCGAGAACGATCCCGAGGAGTTGATCTCTTCGCGTATTCGTTATTTCCGGGCTCTGCGGTTATTGCACCAATCAGATAATCATACGATCAAGTCGTTGCAGGCCATCCAACGTGACCATGTCAATTATCCCAACTCGATCTGCAAACATGACCTGGGCGTCAACGACCCGCTCGACCGGGAGAAAACCGTCAATGCGCTGGTGATCGACCTGACAGCGCGCGAGATGCACATCGCCTGGGGTAATCCTTGCAAGAATGCCTACCACACTTACCATTTGGATGCGTGACAGAAAGTTGGTTTCACTTTTTGGACACCCCATCAGCAATTTAAGGTGGGGACACGGATTTATCAGATGGTACGGATAACTTTTCTGTGTTTCACGGAAAGAAATCCGTAAGATCCATGCCGTCCGTGTCCAAAGCTCTTTTTATACTTTGACGAAACTTTGTGTTGGATTGGTCTCCTTCAACTGCGTTGTGACCAGTGAGGCCGTTAACACCAATCCGGCCGTCATCCGGAAAACAAGCGGAAACCCCAGCTATCTGCCAGCGGACCGGAGAGCAGCGTGCCGAGCGCTCCGGCTGAGAACATGATGCCCAGGATCAGGCCGGAAGCTAGCGCCATCCCGCCCTTGATGATCCCCTGGGCGATGACAACCACAATGCTATGTACGGAACCCGTCAGCATGCCGGAGAGGGGGACGAGCAGGTAAAGCCAGGGCGACCAACCCACCCGCGAGATCAAAAATAAAGGGATACTCGCCAGCGCCAGCATGATCCCTGCCACGCGCCGTTTCCCAAACCGGTCCGCCAGTTGGCCGCCTAGCACGTTTCCCAGCGCGGAACCGCCCATGAACAACCCGGCAATCAGTCCGTAGATGGCGGGCTCTTGCCCCAGGTCTTTCAAATACTTTGGGATGAATGTGACCATATTTTGTTGCGCCCAGGCTTGCAGGATCGCGACGGTCGCCAGGGTGGCGATGAACCCAGCACTGTGGCGCAGTTGAATGGTGGATAGCTCTTTCCCGGGCGATTGTATCGGGTGCGTGTCCCGTAACTGCCAACCGGCGTTCAGGGCAATTGGCAGACACAATCCCGCTGGAACGAGCAACCCGAACAGCCCGAACTGGTCCAGGAGTGGCCCGGCAATGATCGGCCCTAAAAAGAGCCCTGTCTGGCCGTACATGAAGAAAAACGAAGCTGCAGTCGTCTCACGGCCTGCGTAGTGCGTGCGGCCTCGCAGGGTTGCCTGCATGACTCCCGCTGGATGCAGCGCCGCTGAACCCAGGCTGGCGACCACCAGGAAAAACAATGGTTCCTTACCTGGCAGAAACATCGCCAGCATAAAAAAAGTCATCATCCAGGACAATCCCCCGGCGGCCAACCAGCGTGGCCCAAACCGGTCTGACAGCCAACCGAAGATGGGTTGGGTGATGGAGGCTGTCCATACGTACAGTGTGGAAATCAGGGCAATGTTTGCATTTGTCAATCCGAGTGGACCGCTCAAATAAGCCAGCAGCACCGGGCGACTGCCGTTAAGCAGGTCGACCATCAGATGTCCAAGCCCGATGGACGAGAACAATGAGTCGAGGAGAAGGGGCATGGACTACCTGTATAGTTTGTTTTTCAGAATATATTCGTATACGGAGGGGGATAAATAATACCGGAACGGCAGTTTCTCGCGGATGCGACGACGGATATCGCTCGAAGAGATTTCCAGCAAGGGCGCATCTACGAAGCGGACTTTGGCCTGCGTGCCCGGCACCTGCCGCTCCAGCGCTGACAGGTCCACCGAGTCGCCGGGGCGGCGCATCACGCCGATTTCGTGGCAGGCAGACACCAGGTCCGCGGGACGATGCCAGCGAGGCAGGTCACGCAAGGAGTCGCCGCCGATAACCAGGACAATTTCTGCGGATGGGTGGCAGTCCGCAAATCTTTGAATCGTATCCAGCGTGTAATACGGGCCGGGAGAATCGATTTCTATGCGCGAGAGTTCGAAGTCAGGATTTCCGGCGATAGCCAGCTCCACCATCGATAGGCGTTGATCCAGCGAGGTGATCTCATCGGCCCGTTTGAGCGGCGAGACCGGGGTAAGCACCCAGAGCAGGCGCTCCAGGCTTAGCTGCCGGCAGGCCTCGGCTGCCAGGATCAAATGACCGATGTGAGGAGGATCGAAGGTGCCGCCAAAGACGCCTATTCTTTTGAAGGACATGGGCGAAGTATATCGCAGTTGCGTGGCTTCGAATGAAATTTGCAGAGCGTGTTTCATTGTATAATTTCACTACATGGGCTTATGCAGTTCGCAAAAAGGTGCCGAAAATAGGGGTGCGAGCGTCGCTTGCACTCCTATTTTCGGTCTCTCCCATTCAACTGCTTAATTCCTGTACAAGAGACTGTAGGAGGAACTTATGAGCGAACAGTTATTTTTCAACGGTATCAACGCTACAACAGGAGAACCGCTCCTGCCACCCATAACGAGCGATTTGCTAGCCAGCATTATCACCAGAGAAGAGCATAATGTGGAGCAGGAGAAGGAACTGGCCATTTGGTGGGAGCAGTATGCCAGTCCCAACGCGCCCCAGCATCTGCGCGCCGTGGAAGGCACGGATTATAAAGATCTCTCTTCAGCAGGTTGGGGTGTCATTTTCCCTTTTGATGTCGACGATGAAATTGTGGATGCCTTGCGGCCATTGTTGGATTGGCGCAAGTCACAGGCTGGAGAACGTTACCGGGAATACCGTGGCCCGGATGGCTATCGTTACAAGCCGGAAGATGACATGTTCGAATCCAAGAATGACTGGTTGACCCGTCACGGCATGGGACCCGGTCCGGCTGACCCGGAGAAAGTCCCGTATTATTTGCTCCTCGTGGGCGATCCAGATACCATCCCTTATCGATTCCAATCCCAACTCGATGTGCAATACGCTGTGGGCCGAATTCATTTCGATACGCCGGAAGAGTACGCCAACTATGCCAACAGTGTGGTTACTGCGGAGAAGAAGAAATTGTCACTCGGTAAAAACGCCACCTTTTTCGGCGTTGCCAATCCTGATGACCCGGCCACGAACATGAGCATCGAGCAGTTGGTGGGACCGCTGGCACAGAACATGCCCCAAAAAAGTGAGGGTTGGCGGGTCGAAAGTGTGCTCAGAGATCAGGCTACGAAAGACCATCTGGCGGGCTTGCTAGGCAGGGAGCAGTCTCCGGCGCTACTCTTTACCGCCAGTCACGGCATGGGCTTCCCGAATGGGCATCCCCTTCAGCTTGTTGACCAGGGCGGGTTGCTTTGCCAGGATTGGCCTGGTCCAAACCAGTGGCGCAAACCGATTGGCAAGGATTTCTACTTCGCTGCCGACGACCTGCCGGCAGACGCCAACGTCTTCGGTATGGTGGCCTTCATCTTTGCCTGCTATGGCGCGGGCACCCCTCAGCTGGACGAATTTGCCAGGATCGCCTTCAAACGACGGGAAGCGATCGCCTCCAACAACTTTATCGCGAAGTTGCCCCAACGCCTGCTTGGGCATCCCAATGGCGGCGCGCTGGCTTTTATCGGCCACGTCGAACGCGCCTGGGGCTATTCCTTCTCCTGGGGCAAGGCGGGCGCACAACTGGCCGTCTTCGAGAGCGCCCTCAAGCGCCTGATGGACGGTTACCCGGTTGGATACGCCTTTGAATACTTCAACGAGCGATATGCTGAGCTTTCGTCTGACCTGAGTGTTACGCTGGAAGAAATGGAATTTGGTAAACGCGTGGAAGCGATGGAACTGGCTGGTATGTGGACGGCCAATAACGATGCGCGTAACTACGTTGTCCTGGGCGACCCTTTCGTGAAATTAATGGTTTAGGAACAGGAAAAACAAGCATCTCGTGGGGTGGGATGGCATCCCGCCCTACATTTATACCTTTTTGCCGTGCAAGTCTAATTGTTAATCTCCCCCACTAGAAGTCAAGCGGGGGGTGCTTTATATAATACCCACGGTTATAGATTGCGCTTTCCTACTCAAAAAACGCAATTTGTGACCGTCCTGGGTATAATCAGCGCCATGACCACACACGACCATTATGAAGAACTCAAAGCGCAGGTGCATCTGCACAATTACCGGTATCACGTCTTGGATGCGCCCCTGATCAGCGACCTCGAATACGACCGGCTGCTCAACGAACTCAAGCAAATCGAAGCCGAACATCCCGACTGGGTTACGCCTGATTCGCCTACCCGGCGCGCTGGCGGGGCCCCGCTGGATAAATTCGAGAAGGTGCGACATCCCGCGCCGATCCTGTCCCTCTCGAATGCCTTCGGCGCGGACGACGCCCGGGCCTGGTTCGAGCGCATCAAAAAACTGGACGAGCGGGTTGCCACCGCTAAATTCGTCGTTGAGCCCAAGATCGACGGGTTGTCCGTAGTCCTGCACTACCGTGATGGGGTCTTCATACAGGGCGCCACGCGCGGGAATGGGGAAATAGGGGAGGATATTACAGCCAATCTGCGGACGATTAGGGCGATACCATTGCGAATACCGGTAGAAAATAGAGATCAGAGAGTAGAGAGTAGTTTTGATGGCCAGCCACCATCCTCTAATCTTCTACTCCCTAATTATCTTGTGGTCAGGGGTGAAGCCTTTTTCCCTATCGCAGAGTTTGAAGCCTTGAATAAAAAACTCGAGGAAGCAGGCATGAAAACCTACCTCAACCCGCGCAACACGGCGGCTGGTTCATTGCGCCAGCTCGATCCGGCGCTGACGGCTTCACGCCCCCTGACCTTGCTGGTCTATCAAATCGTGGCATCGGAAGGCGGCGATGTGCCGACAAGTCAATGGGATGTGTTGGAATATCTCAAGGCGCTTGGCTTCCCGGTCACGGACGTGGCGCGCCGTTTCGATGATCTTGAGTCCGCAGTTGCTTACACTGAAACCTGGGAAGCGCGGCGTGACGAGTTGTCTTATGAAACGGACGGCATGGTCATCAAGATCGATGACCTGGAACTGGCCGCTGACCTTGGTTTTGTAGGTAAAGACCCGCGCGGCGCAATTGCCTTCAAGTTCCCGGCTCGAGAGGTGACAACCAAACTGGAAGACATTCGCGTCAATGTGGGGCGTACAGGCGTGCTGACGCCTTACGCCGTGCTGGAACCGGTCGAGATCGGCGGGGTGATCGTGGAACGCGCCACACTGCACAACTTCGATTTTATCGCTGAGAAAGACATCCGCCCCAGCGACCGGGTGCTGGTCAAGCGTGCGGGGGAAGTGATCCCCTACGTGATTGGTCCGGTGGTGGATGCGCGCACTGGGAATGAGAAACCTTATGTGCCGCCTACGACCTGTCCTGCATGCGACCAACCGGTCGAGCATTTCGAGGGCGAGGTGGCCTGGTACTGTGTCAATGCAGCCTGCCCGGAGCAACTGGTCCGTAACGTAGAGCACTTCGTCTCGCGCGGCGCGATGGATATCGTTGGGCTGGGGATCAAGATCGTGGAAAAGTTGATTGAGACCGGTAAAGTCAAAGATGTGGCGGATATTTTCACCTTGACACGGGAAGACATCCTTGACGCCGTGACCAAAAAAGACCGGAAGACGAAGGTAGAACCGCCCGGAAAGATTGCGGAAAATTTACTCGAGTCTATAAATACGGCGAAGGGTCGTTCTTTGAATCGTTTGCTTACCTCCTTAGGCATCCGCGGTGTGGGCGAAGTCATGGCGACTGACCTGACCCGTCATTACCCCGATCTGGATGCGCTCTCGAAAGCGACGGCAGAAGAGTTGCAAGAGATCGAAGGTGTAGGACCCAATATCGCCGAGGCTATCGTGGACTGGTTCGCCCGACCTGCCAACCAGAATCTGCTGGCAAAGTTGAAATCCGCGGGTGTTTGGCCTGTTGCTCAGTTATCAGTGACCAATGACCAGACACCGGGAAGTTTGGTGGGCTTAACCTTTGTCGTCACCGGGACTCTGACCGGCTTTACACGCGATGGTATCAAAGAATTCATCCAATCCAATGGTGGCAAGGTGGTTGGCTCGATCAGCAAGAACACCGATTATCTGGTACTGGGTGAAAATCCCGGCTCGAAACTGGACAAAGCGCAGGAGTTGGGCGTGAAAATCATTGACGAGGAAGAATTGAGGAGATTGGTATCATGAGTTCAAAAATATTGAATTGGGGTTTGCTTTCTACGGCTCGCATTAACCGTTCCGTGATCCCGCCTTTGCGCGCTTCGAAGCGCAATCACCTGCTGGCCGTGGCTTCCCGCACGGGTGAATCCGCTGAGGCGTATGCCCGCAAGTGGAAGATCCCGCGTGCGCATGCTTCCTACGAAGCCCTGCTGGCTGACCCCGAAATCGACGTGATCTACAATTCACTTCCCAACCACCTGCACGCCGAATGGACCATCAAAGCCGTGGAGGCGGGCAAGCATGTCTTGTGCGAAAAGCCGCTGGCCTTGAGCGTGGATGAAGTGGACGCCGTCGCTACAGCCGCTCGAAAACATGGACGTATTGTGGCCGAAGCCTTTATGTACCGGCATCATCCACAAACGCTCAAAGTCCAGGAATTAGTGGCGAACGGTTCGCTCGGAACCCTGAAACTGCTGCGCGGTGCCTTCAGCTTTGTACTCGACCGCGAGGGGGACATCCGCTCCGACCCGGGAATGGGCGGCGGCAGTATCTGGGACGTGGGCTGCTACCCCATCAGTTACACGCGTACAGTCGTCGGGGTGGAACCGCTCGAAGTGTTTGGCTGGCAGGTCACGGGTCCGACCGGAATCGATGACACGTTTGTCGGGCAGATGCGTTTTGCAGGGGATGTCTACGCCCAGTTCGATAGCAGCTTTGTCATCCCATTCCATTCGTACATGGAAATTGTCGGGAGCGAAGCGACTCTGATCATCCCGAAACCGTTCAAACCCGACGTGAACGAGAAAATTTTCCTGGTCCGCGATGGGAAAACAGAAACCATCAAAGTGAAGGGGCAGGAGTTGTACCTGGGCGAAGTCGAAGATATGGCAGATGCCATTACCCTGGGAAAGACAGCACGCATTACTCTGGATGACAGTCGTGCCAATATCGCTGTGATCAGGGCCTTGCTCGAATCGGCGCATGTAAATAAACCTATAAAAATGTAGGGGCTGGATAGAGTCGCTAAGCCAAGCCTTTCAGGCCGGTGCGTTCTATTAAGGATTTGAGAGGATGAGAAATGAACAAGTTCCCTGTTTTTGCAATCGTCGCTCTCATTGCTGCCACGCTGGCCTGTCAGGCCGTTTTTCCAAATAGAACAGTCTCAGAAACTCCTGATTTGGGTTGTCACGAGGCGATCACGGCTGTCAATGAACTGCGGAGCGGCTTGACCTTTCCCCAGTATTTTTCACAGGAGAATCCGGCCAAACAGGGCGGCGAGTTCGATCCCAACCGCTATTTTGAAGCCTTTACTCACTTGCAAATGCAGGATGGCTACGTGCTGGATTATGTCTATCATCAGGATGGTATGGGAGGCTATCCATTGCTTTATGCTCGCCCGGTTGATCAAGCGCCTTATGTCAATGAAACTGAGTACGCCGCGGCCCCAGGCCAACCCGATTATCTGGCTTTTGTCATACCACAGGACAGCCCTGAAGGGTATTTCGAATTTGCTGCCTTTGCCATGCTGGCGAACCAGTTCTATCTTGACTGGCACGCCAATTACAACGATTGGCAAGTATTATGCAGTCAAGACGAAGTGGAATCGATCATACAGGATCACAGTGGTCAGGATACGTTTGGCATCCCAATGACCGCCGCCCAGAAAAGAGGGGCGCGCGCGATCAAAGACCCGCAGCCATCGGTCGAGTTGACTGCTGAAACTGCGACTGTCAAAATACTGGTTTTCACCGACTGGGGCGGCTTCTATCGCCGCACCATGACGATCCGCCGCGCAGATCATTTTATTTTGGACGAGCAGGACGAACCGCTGGTCGAATATGATTGCGGGATCATGTTTTAGTCGATCCGACACCGTCTGTCAACCCAAAGTAGAAATGTGTTAGCCCAAAGTAGTAGAGTCCCCTTCGACCAAAGTTAAAATGCCCCCTTTTGCGCAAAGCAGCAGAAAGGGACAAGAAAGTGGACGAGAAACTACAAATGAGCACAAAAGAACTGAGCAGGTTAGCAGTGATGCAAAGGCTTTCTGAAAAGCGCATGAGCCAGAAGGAAGCCTCAAGCGTGTTGGGGGTAAGTGTGCGGCATGTGAAGCGCTTGTTGAGCGGATATCGGCGGGATGGAGCCGGGGACTGATCTCGAGACGACGTGGACGAGCGAGCAACAACCGACTGTCAGAAACAAAGCGACAACAAGTCCTTGACTTGCTGAAGAGCAAATACCAGGGGTTTGGACCAACGCTGGCACATGAGAAGTTGGTTGAGATCGAAGAGTTGAAGATCAGCGATGAAAGTGTGCGACAACTGATGATCGCAGAAGGGTTGTGGAAGCCCAGGAAAGCCCGCAAAGTGGTGACACACCAAATGCGAGAACGGCGAGCCTGTTTTGGAGAACTGGTTCAAATCGATGGTTCGCCGCGCGACTGGTTCGAGGGGCGTGCTCCGGCTTGCACGCTGCTGGTGTTCATCGATGATGCCACCGGCAGACTGGGACAGTTGCTGTTTGTCGAGAGTGAGAGCTTTTTCAGCTACTGTCAGGCGGCAGCAGGCTATTTCATCCGCCACGGCAAGCCAGCAGCCTTCTACAGCGACAAACATGGTATCTTCCGGGTCAACCAGACCGCTACCGGCACTACAGACGCCCTGACCCAGTTCGGACGGGCTATGCCTCAACTAGATATCCAGATCATCTGTGCTCACACCCCTCAAGCCAAAGGCCGCGTGGAACGTGCCATTCAGACCCTTCAGGACCGTTTGCCCAAGGAGCTGCGCTTGCGAAACATCTCATCCTGGGATGCAGGCAATGCTTATCTGCCAAAATTCACACACGACTTCAACCATCGCTTTGCGGTTCAAGCAAGAAGCAGCCATGATGCTCATCGCCCACTGACTGCTCAGGATGATCTCGAGCAGACCCTGACCTGGCAAGAGCCACGCATTCTCTCAAAGAACCTGACCCTGCAGTTCCACAAGACCGTCTATCAAATCCAAACCAAACGCCCCAGCTACACCATGCGCCACGCCGCTGTCACCGTCTGTATGGATGCGCACGAAACCATCACCATCCGCTACAAGGGCAAACCCCTGGATTACACCATCTTCCACAAGCAATCCAAACAAGCCAGCATTGTATACACCAAACAGGTTGACCAGGCTCTACAAAGCTTGCCAAAACACAATAGGCCTGCTCCCGATCATCCCTGGCGCAAAGGTTTTGCCACCCCGCTCTCGAAAAGTAGAAATGTCCCCCCGCGGGGGGACATTTCTACTTTGGATATCAGGTGACATTTCTACTTTGGGTTGACAGGTATTTCCGAGCATATTCTGAGTAATTTTGGCCTTCAAAACCTGACAACTGATCTTTCAATAGCTTGGTGGCCTGGGAGAATTGCTCGTGAGACAACGGCTGCACGGCCAAAAACGATGGAAACTCCAAATCGGCAAGTTTGTGCCTGAAA
>JAFGKO010000112.1 GCA_016928525.1 Anaerolineales bacterium
CTTACCACCCCCTCGATGGGGGCTTCAGTGGAACAGAAAGCCTCGCGAATTGCGAGACTTTGTGGGCGCAAAGGGACTCGAACCCCTGACCTCTTCGGTGTAAACGAAGCGCTCTGACCAACTGAGCTATGCGCCCAAGATAAGCAATACACTACCGCTATTATAAGTTACAGGTTGCAGGTTGACAAGTTGCAAGGTAAACTTTCTATGCTCGTATTTTTCAATCGCTGGTGGAGGAAACATGCGCATCATTCGCTATCAGATCAAAAAAGAAACACCCAAATACGGGTGGATGCTGGAAGATAAAGTCGGTGAGATAGAAGGCGACATATTTGGCGCTTACAAACGGAAAGAAGCCCAGACGCCTCTTGCGGAAGTCCGCTTGCTCCCGCCATCGCAGCCGACCAAAATCGTTTGTGTAGGGCGCAACTATGTGGATCACGCTAAGGAACTGGGTAACGACGTACCCAAGATCCCGCTCATTTTTATGAAGCCGCCCTCTTCGGTCATAGCAAATGGAGAGACGATCATCCTGCCGCCACAGTCGAAACAAGTAGAACACGAAGCAGAGCTGGTAGTTGTCATCGGGAAGCGCGGAAAGAATATTATTGCTGAAGAAGCCAGTGAATATATCTTCGGCTACACCGTCGGCAATGATGTCACTGCCCGCGACCTGCAAAAGATTGACGACCAATGGACGCGGGCCAAAGGCTTCGACACTTTCTGTTCGTTTGGCCCGTGGATCGACACCGAGTTTGATCCATCTGATGCGGTTGTCACTTGTCGGGTCAATGGGCAAATGCGCCAGATGGCATCCACACGTGATATGGTTTTCAACATCGGCGTGTTGGTAGCCTACGTTTCCTCCATCATGACGCTGGAGCCAGGCGACTTGCTTTTCACCGGAACACCCGCCGGTGTGGGTGAACTAAAGGATGGCGATGAAGTGGTGGTGGAAATCGAGGGTCTGGCGAAGTTGAGCAATCCGGTCAAAGCCGAAAGCCGGTAATCGTAGTAACAGGTTACGTCTTTTACCGTCTACTCATTATCCTTCAATCGCAATCTGCTGACGCGCGATGGTTGCACACTGACTCCTGAAGGCACAGCGGGAACGGTCTGCGCGTCATTGATTAGCCGGGCCAAATGTTTGACCATCACCGCCTGGCGTGGGGCGGCTCGTGCGCCTAAATCTTCGAGCGCGGGCTCCAGCCAGGTCTGGTACGAGCGAACGCACAGATAAACGGGACGTCCGCGGCGATCAGGGATGCAGTTGAGTAAAGAGGCCAGCTTGACATCCACATCGGTGACCTCGGGGTGAATCAGCGGCGTCAGCACGATCCCTTGCGCTCCAGAGGAAAGATTGACATAGCATTTGACGTCGTCATTACAGATCAAACCGTGTGGTCGTTTTGTCAAAGGCTCTACCGGGTGCATCAATTGTGGAACGATCTGATGATATAAACTTTGCAGGGCAGGTTGATTCACCGAGCGGGCGCGCATCCAGCCTTTGGGGGCATTGGAAACACCATTCAGATTGCTGACATCCCACATACGCTGCCAGGCGTAGACCGAGAAGCCTGCCCGCCGTAAGGCAGGAAATGCATTGCTGCTCTCATCAAGCTCGGCAATAACGTGGAACGCTCCCCATTCCCCGGCCTGCATGACAAGATGCTCGACCAGTCCAGGCAAAGCGGCATGGTCAAGTCGGGAAGCGGGAGCCAGATAAAGCAATTTTGCGTAGGTCTCGCCACGTGAATGAATGACCCCACCCATCAATGCAGCCTCGTTGCCATTCGCCACAGCGGCATACATATGCCTGGCAGGGTTGATGTAAGCAAATAACCCGGCTGCGCCCAGCGGATGGCCGCGCGTTAATGCGCGCGTGCTGTCGAGGGTCAGGGCGTCATTGCGATAGCGAGCAATGAGAGGGAGATCGAGGATGTCTAGCGAACGAATTGTCATTAATCCACTAAGGAAAGAAAATACTGGTGAAAACGACTGTCACCGGTCAGTTCGGGGTGGAAGGATGTCGCCAGGAAATGTCCCTGTTGCGCGGCAACAATCCTCCCGTCCGGTAAAGAGGCGAGAATCTTTGCATCCCCGGATACGGACTCGATAATGGGTGCACGTATAAAGACGGCATGGAACGCTTCATCCGTACCCGTGGCCTGCTTCAGTTCCGAGATGTCCAGATCGGCCTCGAACGAATCCACCTGGCGGCCAAAGGCGTTGCGCGCGACCTTGATGTCCATCAGTCCGAGCAGAGGCTGCTCACGGCTGACATCCTTGGACAGGAAGATGGCGCCCGCACAGGTACCCCAGATGGCGCGCCGCTGACCAAATACGCGCAAAGGTTCCATCAATCCGAATTCGGTAGCAAGCTTGCCAATCGTAGTAGACTCGCCACCAGGGATGATGAGGCCATCGAGGTCATCGAGCTGTTCAGCCAGGCGCACTTCGGCGGCATAGACGCCCAGGCTTTTGAGCATAACGATGTGTTCTGCGAAGTCGCCCTGGAGAGCGAGGACACCGATTTTCATAATCTTCTCAGATGTCATTGCGAGGAGTGAAACGACGAAGCAATCTCAAGGTTCAGGAGATTGCCACGCCGTCCTTCAACGAGCTCAGGACGGCTCGCAACGACATTTGACTACCTACCATCCCCGCCCGGCGATTTTCTCGACCTCGGGCATGGTGGATACATTCAGGCCGACCATCGGCTCGCCCAGGTCCCGGCTGACTTCGGCCAGAATGCTAGCATCCCGATAGTGCGTCACGGCCTTGACGATGGCGGCGGCGCGCTTGGCCGGGTCACCAGACTTGAAGATACCTGAGCCAACGAAGACGCCGTCCACGCCGAGTTGCATCATCAACGCGGCATCCGCGGGAGTGGCCACGCCGCCCGCTGCAAAATTGACCACCGGCATGCAACCGAGTTCCTTGGTTTCCTTGACGAGTTCATAGGGTGCGCCGATTTCCTTGGCATAGGCCATCAGTTCCTCATCGGCCATGGTGGTCAGACGACGGATTTCACCCATCACCGCGCGCGCATGGCGGACAGCCTCCACCACGTCGCCCGTGCCAGCTTCGCCCTTGGTGCGGATCATGGCCGCGCCCTCGCC
>JAFGKO010000113.1 GCA_016928525.1 Anaerolineales bacterium
AAGCGCGTGTCGTATTGCCCGGCCATGAAGCGGGTTGAGTCCATCATGGTCTGGTGGAAGGGAATGTTGGTGCGCACGCCCACGATGCGATACTCCTCCAGCGCGCGACGCATGCGCAGGATGGCCTGGGCGCGCGTCTCGCCCCACACGATCAGCTTGGCGATCATCGGATCATAGTAAGGGGTGATCTCGAAGCCGGGATACACGCCTGTATCCACCCGGATGCCGGGGCCGGTGGGCAACAGGCTGTGCGTGATACGTCCGGTAGAAGGCAGGAAGTTGTTATACGGGTCTTCGGCATTGATGCGGCACTCGATAGCGTGACCGTTGAATTTGATATCTTCCTGGGCATAGCTCAACTGCCGCCCGCGCGCGATGCGTAACTGTTCCGCTACGATGTCCACGCCGGTGGCCATCTCTGTCACTGGATGCTCTACCTGCAGGCGGGTGTTCATTTCGAGGAAATAGAAGTTCTTGTCTTTATCTACCAGGAACTCGATTGTTCCGGCGTTGACGTACTCCACGGCTTGCGCCGCTTTGACGGCCACCTCGCCCATTCTGCGACGCAAATCCTCGTCCACAAAAGATGAGGGCGCTTCTTCCAACAGCTTCTGGTGGCGGCGTTGCAGAGAGCACTCGCGCTCCCCCAGGGAAATGACATTCCCGTGCATGTCTGCCAGGATCTGGACTTCGATGTGGCGAGCGCCTTCGACCAGTTTCTCCAGGTAGACATTACCATTCCCGAAGGATGCTTCCGCCTCGCGCCGCGCGGACTGGATCAGGACCGGCATCTCCTCCAGGGATTTCACTTCACGCATGCCTTTCCCGCCGCCGCCCGCCGTGGCCTTGATCAGCAGTGGGAAACCGATCTTCTCGGCCTGCGCCAGCAATTGCTCGTCGGTCAGGTCGCCGACATCCTCCGTCCCCGGCACGACCGGGATGCCTGCCTTGATGACCGTGGCGCGCGCCACCCCTTTGTCTCCCATGGCCGCAATCGCCGAGGGTTTCGGGCCGATGAAGGTGATCCCTTTTTCCTCGCAGGCTTCGGCAAAGTCATCCCGTTCGGCCAGGAAGCCGTAGCCGGGATGGATGGCGTCCGCGCCGCATTTTATGGCGATGTCGATGATTTTGTCTGCGCGCAGATAGGACTCGCGCGAGGGCGCAGGACCCAGCAGGTAGGCCTCGTCCGCGTAGCGTACGTGCAGGGCCTGCCGGTCGGCTTCCGAGTACACGGCGACCGTTTCCAGGCCGCGTTCCCTGCAGGCGCGCAAAATGCGGACTGCGATTTCTCCTCGATTGGCGACTAATACTTTTTTGAACATATAAATTCTCTTGTAACTCCGGTGGTTGAGTAGCCCTGAACGACAGTGAGGGGCGTATCGAAACCACCCATTTCATGCAAGCTTTCGTGTGCAGGTTACTCGTTAGTCTCGATACGGCGGCGTTGGTTGAGTAGCGACCGTAGGGGGCGTACCGAAACCCGCCGCCTACTCGACCAACGGTGTGCTGTTGTTACAGCGGAATATTCCCGTGTTTCTTGGCGGGGTTGGCATCGCGCTTGTTGCTCAGCATCTCCAGCGCATTGATCAGTCGCGGACGGGTTTCGCGCGGCTCGATCACATCGTCGATGTAACCGCGCTCGGCTGCCACATAGGGATTGGCGAACTTCTCACGGTACTCGGCCACCAGTTCCGCTTTGCGCTTGAGCGGGTCTTTGGCCTTTTCCAGTTCCTTGCGGAAGATGATGTTGACCGCGCCTTCCGGTCCCATCACGGCAATCTCGGCGCTGGGCCAGGCCAGGTTGACGTCGCCGCGAATGTGTTTGCTGGACATCACGTCGTATGCGCCGCCGTATGCCTTACGTGTGATGACCGTCAGCTTGGGAACGGTCGCTTCGCAGAAAGCATACAACAGCTTGGCCCCATGGCGGATGATCCCGGCGTGTTCCTGTCCGGTGCCGGGCAGGAATCCGGGCACATCTTCCAAGGTCAGGATGGGAATGTTGAAAGCGTCGCAGAAGCGCACGAAACGCCCGGCTTTGTCCGAAGCGTTGATGTCCAACACGCCTGCCAGGACGGCTGGCTGGTTGGCGACAATACCGATTGAATGCCCGCCCAGGCGCGCAAACCCGACCACAACATTGGCGGCATAGGTTTCCTGGATTTCGAAGAACTGCCCGTCATCCACGATCATGTGGATGACCTCCTTCATATCGTAGGGCTTGCCGGGGTCATCGGGGATGATGCTGTCCAGGGCTTCTTCCATGCGCAATGGGTCGTCCCCGCCGGCCACGACGGGCGCATCTTCCATATTGTTAGAAGGCAGGTAGCCGAATAACTTGCGGATCAGGTAGAGCGTGTCTCCTTCTGTGTCGGCGGCTACGTGGCACACCCCGGAAACTTCCGAGTGCACGCTGGCGCCGCCCAGGTCTTCGAACGATACTTCCTCGTGCGTCACGGACTTGACAACCTCCGGCCCGGTCACGAACATATAAGAAGAACCTCGTACCATAAAAATAAAATCTGTCAGGGCCGGGGAGTACACCGCGCCGCCCGCGCAAGGTCCCATGATGGCTGAAATCTGCGGGATAACACCCGAGGCCAGCGTGTTACGCAGGAAGATATCGGCGTACCCGCCCAGCGATACCACGCCTTCCTGAATGCGCGCGCCGCCCGAGTCGTTCAGGCCAATGATTGGTGCGCCGTTCTTAAGCGCCATGTCTATGACCTTGACGATCTTCCCGGCATGCACCTCGCCCAGCGAGCCACCGAAGACGGTGAAGTCCTGTGAAAAGACATACACCAGTCGCCCGTCTATCGTGCCCCAGCCGGTGATGACCGAGTCGCTCAGGTACTTCTGCTGGTCCAACCCGAAGTCGTGCGTGCGGTGGACGACAAAGGGATCGAGTTCGCGGAACGAGCCTTTGTCGAGCAGCAGGTCGATGCGCTCGCGCGCGGTCAGGCGTCCTTTTTTGTGCTGAACCTCGATGCGCTCTGCGCCGCCGCCCAGGCGTGATTGCGCCTTCAACTCTCTCAGGCGCTGAATTTTTGGATTATCGCTCATGTGCCTCTCTCTTGGTGAAAAAGATTTTCGTTCCCGGAAGGTACACGCAAACGGATAAAAGGATCAGCAGCAGGACAGTTGCTGCCAGGGCGAACGGCCAGTTTGTACGAGGAGATTGGAGCAGCAGCCGGTCGCACCAATACCAGGCGGAGAAACCTGCTCCGCTCCCGAGTAGCGCGACCCGTATCCAGGCTTTGGCCTGCCACATGCCCCATAACAGTCCGATCCCGGCAATCAGCCATATTGCACCGCTGACGGCGATATAGGCTGGCCCAGGCGGTGATGTGAACTCAAGCAGCGTGCCCCACCACAGGATGGCCGAGACCAGGCGCAGTCCGCTCCATGCTGTAAGGCTTAACACCAGCCAAAGTAAGATGGTTACACTAAAGGGGCGTTTCATTTCGGAATAGCTCGCCGTAACAGATTCAGTATCTCATGACTCATATGGAACGCAGACTTCAGTCTGCAATATTTCCATGCCAAAGCGGACTTCAGTCCGCTTTCCGGATTAATTCGTGATTTAGTAGATAGGAGATAATCCATGTCAAGGAGCAGGTAAAAATCGCATGATCGCCTTCCCGCCGTAGTAATCGATAATCTCCAGGCGTCCGGTGTACTGCCCACGGTAGGGTTGGATTTCCAGGAAACTGGGGTTGGCGAATATGTAGTCCAGGCCCATTTCGTACAGATAATCGCTGCCCTGGCGGGCCTTGTTGGCCTGGAAATAGGGATAGCTGTTGATCAGGCCGTCCATGTTGACGATAGTGCGATCCTGGATGAAATAGCCGACATTGCCGCCGCCCGTCATACCGACCAGGCTTCCAGGTTCGGTGTACGTTTCGATGAATGCTGCGGCTTCCATATAAGGTGTGTCGGCGGGTTTTGCGCCATATTGCATTTGCGCGGCGGTGATACGCCCGGACCATAGGCAGCTGGTGACGCCATAGTAGAAAACCGCAAGGTAGATCGCGATATGCGTGACAGGCAGCCGTCGCAGCGGTTGGGACAAAATATCGAGCAACATCCCCCCGGCCAGGGCGATGAAAACCATTTGCCCTACCCAGTACCATTCTTTGAGCGCACTATAGCCGGTGATATTGTACTGAATGATTTGCAGATTTGCGCCTGCGAACAGGGGCAGTAAAGCCAATTGGCCTGTAATGCGCGCTGCCCGCTTGCGGTTGAGAAACAGGAGCGCAAACAGGGCAATCAGGAGCAGGGTGAACAGCAACGCGTAGCGCGAATCATATTTAATAGGTATCACACCCATCTCGATTTGACTGTTCCACTTACCGGCCAGGTTCGTGATGGGGGCCCAGGCATTGAAATCGCCTTCGGGGTTGATGCCAAAGAAGGACAACGGGGAGCGCGCCGCGCCGCCATACACCCGGCTGGGAAAAGAGCCCCACCAGCGCTTGATCTGTCCGCTGACCGGGGAGGAGGTGCCAAAGGTGAGTTTGCTCCACAGCATGTAGAGTCCCAGCGCGCCGCCCAGGATGCCGTAAAAAAGAGCGCCTTCGCGTAACCATGTGCGCCAGTTGGATTTGAGCGTCTCGAGCGGCGACTGTGTCTTTACATTATCCTTCGAGCTGAACAGGGATACGATCAAGCGACCAGCAACGATCAACACGAACGATAAAGCTCCGTCGATCAGGGGGGCGGTGCGCGGAAAGCTGCCAGTGAGCACGCCCAGACGAGTCAGGGCCAGCAAAATGGCAAGCGTTGCTACCGTCGCGATGCCGTTCCCGATGGCGCTCTGGCGTAGCAAGCGCCAGACAGAGTGCGTTTTGGGATGCTCATACAGCCCCAGGAAATAGAACAGGGGGATTCTCAGCGCCAGGCTGATCGCCAGCATGGCGACGGCCAGGTTTGTGTACTTGTAGTAATCCGGGAAGCCAGTACGGATGATAAATGCGCCGGTCGCGCTGATAGCCAGTAGCAGGCTGTCCAGCGGCAATAAGTAATGCAGTGGCCTGTCGCGGAAGACGATCCACAACCCGAACAGCCCGGCCAGGAAGACCATGTCTAGGCGGCTGAAGGTGACCAGCGTCGCAGCAATAGACAGGAGCACGATTTGTTTCCCTTTATCGGGAGCAGTTTTTCGGTCCCGTTCGAAGCGCTGGAGCAGGAACAGCAGCAGGACCAGGCAGAAAGCCGCCAGCCCGGTCTCCAATCCCTGCTGGTAGGCGGTCACATGAATAGTGTAGTCGAAGGCCCAATACAAGGCCGCCAGCATGGCGATGGGCCGGGCAATGACGTTCCCCAGCAGTCGATAGAGTAATATGCTGGTGGCGGCGCGCAGGCCGGCCATCACGAAGATTAAGACCCGCAGCGGCAGAATCAGGTCGAAGCGCGCCAGGGCAAAAACCGGCACGCAGACCAACGTCCATAGGGGATGATAGCCGTTAGTCGGGTTGAGGCCGTCGAATGTGCTGCCGTGCCCTTCACTGATATTCTGCGCGACCTTGAAGTAATAATAGGCGTCATCGCGCGTGAACCACTTGTTGGGCAGGTTGTAGGCGTCCGAAAAGGCGGCGTAGCCGTTGATGCCCAGCAAGGCCAGGACGATCAATGCTTCGAACCAGGGGATGCGTTTGAGTTGCGATGTAAGTTTCAAAAGGCTATCCAATATCCAGGGTGATCTTGCCGAAGTTTTCGCCCTTCCACAGGCGCTCCTGTGCGGCGGCGGCGTCTTTCAGCGGAAAGGATTTATCCAGCACGGGTTCGAGCACGCCCTTCACGATCAGGTCCATGACGGTCTTAAAATCCGCCAGGTTGCTCATGGTGGAGCCAATGATGGAGAGGTGCTTGGCCCAGATATAGCGGCTGTCGATTTCGAACTTTGGCCCGCCGGAGTTGCCCACTGTCAGCAGGCGACCGCCCTTTTTGAGCGTGCGCAAGCTATGCATGAAGGTCGTGCCGACATTATCCACCACCACGTCCACGCCTTGTTTGTCAGTGGCCAGGAAGACGGCCTTGGACCAATTTTCAGCTTTGGAGCGGTCGATCAGGATGTCAGCGCCGAGCGCCTGCGCTTTTTCCAGCTTTTGCGCGTCGGACCCCACGACCACCACCTGCGCGCCGCTATATTTGGCGATGTCTATGCTGGCGGTATTGACCCCGCCCCCCGCGCCGACGATGAGCACAGTTTCGCCTGTTTGCAGTTTCCCGCGCGTAATCAGCGAGTGCCAGGCTGTCTGGTAGACCAGTGCGGCAGCGGCTGCTTTGCGGAGATCGAAACCGGCGGGCAGTTTGTAGAGCTGGCGGGCGGGCAGGGATATATACTCCGCATACGTTCCACGGACGGTCTCGCCCAGCAGGTGCCAGTTACGGCACATGTTGTCCCGGCCGGAGAGACAGTAGTCACACTCTCCGCAGCCCAGGTTGGCGTTGATGAC
>JAFGKO010000114.1 GCA_016928525.1 Anaerolineales bacterium
GGCGGATGATGGGTGAGGAGAGGATCAGCTTCATTTTCTCCATCGGTTCCTCCGGGCGCAAGCTGGAGACCATGCAGGCCAGCTATACTGAGTTTTTCAAGACCGCCCTGTACAAAAAAATCAGTTTCTTATCGAGGGAGCAGACTGCCGGCCTGATCAGGCGCCCGGTGGAGGGATTGCTGGAATACGACCACGAAGCCGTCGGGCGTATTTTCGACATTACATCCGGCCACCCCTACTTCACCCAACTGACCTGCCACGAACTCTTTTCCCTTTGCCAACGTACTGGTGAACTTCGCATTGGAGAAAAAGACGTGGAAGCGATCCTCGAGGATGTGGTCGAGCGGGGAACCGTCAATTTGAAATTTACCTGGGATGAAGCTTCGGATATCGAGAAGTGGAATCTGGCGACATTGGCACAGCATGACGAGCCCCTGAACAACCGCGCCCTGGCGGACCTCCTGCGCGAGCAGCGTGTGCGCTTCAGCGATTCCGATCTGACCTCGTGCATGCTCCGCTTGCGCGAGAAGGACATCCTGACCGAAGAGAACCGCTTCGTCATTTACCTGTTGAAGCTCTGGCTGAAAAAGAACCGCACCCTCGAGCAGGTACGCGAAGAACTGACCGAAGTCAACCCGATTGCCAACCGCTACATCGAGATCGGCCTGGAATTCCAGGACAGCGGCTTATACGACAAGGCCATCGAGAACTTCAGGGAAGCCTTGGCAGTTGCGCCCGATAATATCCAGGCGCAGGTCAATATCGCCCAGGCTTACATGACGCAGGGCGCCCTGAACCAGGCCGTGACCGAATTCGAGAAGGCGCTGGACATGGACGATGAGGATGTCGCCAGCCGGTCCGGATTGTGCGAGGCATACCTGGCGCTCGGCGATGCGGCCAATGAGAAGGGTAAAACTAAAGAGGCGATCCAGTTCTACCAAAAGGTCATGTCCATCAACGCTGAACATACCGAAGCACGCCAGCGCATGGCCGAGATCAGCCGGGGACGGGCGGAAAAGGCGTTGGCCGACGGACGAGACGAGGAAGCGCTGGCAGCCTTCGCCGAGGCGCTCAAGTTCACGCCCGAGGACGGGAACCTGTCCGCGCGCTACGAGCAGGCCAAGGTCGAGAAACGAACGAAGGTGCTCGTCAGTCTGCTGGCCAAAGCGGACAAGGAACAGGCGGTCCGTAACTGGGAGTCTGCGCTCAAAATCCTGGAAAACGCCCTCGAAATCGCCCCGGGGGAGGAGAAAGTCCGGACAAGAATCACAACCGTCAAGGCTGAACAACGCAAAGAACAACTACAGGTTATCCTTTCACGCGCTGACCGCGCCGCGGGCGCCGGACGCTGGGGGCTGGTCATTGCAGCTTTAGAGGAATACCTGACGCTGGAGCCGGAGGATGCCAAAATCCAGCCCAGGATCGACGAGGCCCGGCGAAAATTGACCGAGGCCCAGGTGGAGGAGGCCCGGGCAAGAGCCCGTGGCCTGGCCCGCCAGGAACGCTTCGAGGAGGCTATCGCTGCCTGGAACGAATACTTGAAGATCAATCCGTCCGACGACCAGACAGTTCAAGCCGAGATCGAGAAGGTGCACAAGGCACAGACCCTGGTCCAGAACTATGCAGAGGCGCAGAAAGCCTTCTCCAGGAAAAATTACGAGAAGGCCGTCAGCCTGCTCAGGAGCATCGTGGTCGAGAACGCGGACTATAAAGATGCTACCCGCCTGATGGCCGAGGCCATCGAATTGCGCCGCACAGCGCGCAAATGGTGGCAGAGCAAATGGTTGTGGGCAATAGTTGGTAGTTCAGTAGTTCTGGTGGTTGTGTGGTTTGCGTTCCGGCCCGGCTCGCCGTTGCTGGCACCGCCCTCGAGCCCGCCGCTGGAAATCACTGCAACGACCGGTGCGCCACTGGTCGCAGCCATTCCGACAAACACGCCCGAACTTACCAGCCCCCCTGCTCCCACACCTACGCCACTACCCTATTCATGGACACGCCTGAATTCGGGACAGTTTTTGCCGCGCGATCAGGTAACTGCAATTGTGGTCGATCCAACAGACGCGGGGGTCATCTATGTGGGAACAGCCCATGCCGGTATCTATAAATCCATCGACGGCGGCGCATCGTGGCAGCCAAAACATAACGAAATAGGATCGGCGCGCATCCTCTCAATCTTGCTTGATTCCCAAACCCCCAATGTGCTATATGCAAGCGTCGAACACGACGGTGTGTATAAAACCATAAATGGCGCGGAAACGTGGCAGGCGATCAACAACGGGATCGATTTCTCGGACGAGTTTACCGGCGTTCCGGCACTGGATGTTCAAAACAGCCAGCACATCTATTACACAACTGGCATCAATTTGTATGAGACGATGAACGGGGGTGAGCAATGGGATCGAGTCTCAAAGCCCGTTTGTCCCAGCACCATGCTGGATCTTGTCGTAGACCCCAACGATGGTCAAACACTGTACCTTGTGAATGAAATGTACAAAAGTTGCAAAACAGGCATATACAAATCGAACAATGCGGGCAAGAGTTGGGATTATCTCGGATTGGATGAAGACGATGTGTATAACGCCAGTACGACAGCAAATCTGCTCATCTCCCGTGACGGGAAATACTTATACGTCAAAGGAGCGGATTCGGTGTTCGTTTCTTCCGATGGAGGGCAATCCTGGTCGAAGAATGACATCAGTTGCAGGTCACTGGCGCTCGACGAGCAGGATGGGACTGTCGCTTATTGCGGTCAGCAGAGTAAAATAGCAAAGACCGAGGATGGAGGGCAGTCGTGGGAAACATTAAACCTGCTTGGGAACAACGATTTTGTCGAAGCAATATTCGCCCTGGATTCGCAACACATCCTTGCGGGCAGCGCAGGTTTATATTTCTCCACGGATGGCGGGAATTCCTGGAAAGACCAAAATAGTGGACTCGGCGGGTTGCAAACGAATTTGAGCGTTGACCCGTGGAACCCTTCCACCCTTTATATAGATGGAACTGATCTGTATCGCTTCCACACCGACAGTTCGACGCTTGAACTGGTCACCCGTGACGGGTATGACCTGGCGTTCGACGCCGATGGAATGACCCAATATCGGGCACGCGGTGACACAGTATTGCGATCACAAGACCAGGGCGCAACATGGACAAGGATGAATCTGCCGGTATCGGACAGGTTATTCGACATCGTTGCCAATCCGAAAACGCCAAAGACCATTTACGCTGCCTTTTCGGGGGAGGGTGATGTTGATTTCTCTTCCTCCACAGATGGAGGAGTGACATGGGAAGGATCAAGTATTTCGGGCTATATCTGGAGTCCAGTGATGTATTTGGATCAGAATACAGGGAACACAATTTACGCCGTAGGGACAAAAAACGTTTTCCGCTCGACAGACTCGGGGAAGGCATGGAGAGGTTGTTTGGATAGCGGGTACCTATATCCGACCTCCTCACAAACAGCCCTGGCAATCCACCCAGAGAACAGCGCTGCGCTTTACCTTGCAACGCGGGGAGGTGGGATATTGATAAGTTCCAATGGGTGTGATAGCTGGTTGCCTTCGAGCGACGGCCTTGGCGGTCTTTTCGTAAATACCGTTGCAATTGACCCCAACGATCCAGATACCCTCTACGCAGGCACGGACGGCGGCGCGTATATTTCAACCGATGGAGGTCAAACCTGGGGCCAGGTTAACGACGGTCTGCTCGGCGCGACGGTGGTCTATTCGATTGCGGTGGACAAGGATAGCAATGTTTACGCTGCCACGCCGTATGGGATTTTCAAATTGGAGGGGAAGTAGTGTCATTGCGAGCGCATTTTGCGAAGCAATCTCCTGTTAAACAAGAGAATCTCCTGGGCAGTATTTACCATCTATTCGGGGATTGCTTCGGGGAAGAACACCCTCGCAATGACATGAACATGGAGTGAGTAGTGGCTGACCAAAGTGACCTTGAAAAACTTTATCGCGAAGCCCAGTCCGCGCTCAAGGCGAAGGACTACGCCCTCGCCAGCGAGCTGCTGCGCCAAATCCTGAAAGCAGACGTGGACTACAAAGACGCCGCGCAATTGCTGGCACGCGTCATCAAGCTCTCCCGCAGGCGCTGGTACAACGATCCGAGATTGTGGGGCACATTGGGCGTTCTACTCATGGTTGGACTGGGGATTTGGTTGTCAAGGTTCCTGCCACAACAAACTGCGACCATCCCAGTTGAATCAACGATCGCGCCGCCAGTGACCGTGATATCCGCAACTGCCACCATGACACGCGCACCAGCAGCCACCCCCATCCCGTTGACCTGGAAACGTGTTTCCATGGGGCAAGAATTTCCCCGCGATACCATAACTTCCATTGTGGTTGATCCAAAGGATCCTGATGTAATCTATATTGGAATGAAAAATGCAGGTGTTTTCAAATCAATAGATGGCGGGAATTCCTGGTATCCTGCACAAAATGGACTCGGAAACGCTCAAGTCCTATCTTTGGTCGTCCATCCTCAAAACGCGAACACGCTCCTCACTGGAACACAAGGGGGAGTGTTCCTCACCACAGATGGCGGAGAATCCTGGCAAATTGTGAGCGAAATTACAGGGAAATTCCTGCTTGTCGATCCCCAAAATGGGTCGCACATCTATCTGGGCGATGGCAAAAACATTTACGAGTCGAACGATTTAGGAGCTTCATGGATAACAAATACTGATGATGCCAGTTGTCCATCCAAAACTCAATACAATACCCTGGTCATGGATCCCCAAAACAGTAAAACGATTTTTGCAACCGCAGCTGGGGCAAATGAAGGTATGGGAGGTTGTCAGGGTGTGTATCGCTCAAACGATAACGGGCACACCTGGGCAAGGCTGGGACTGATCTCCGCTGGAGAAATGGCATTCTTACAGGACAACGACGGCAAAACCGCTTACCTGACCGCTGGAAATGACAACACTAGACAGGGAAAACCAGAGGGACAGCGTGGAGGGTTGATCATTTCAAACAACGCAGGAAAGGATTGGAGATGGGAACAAACATATTATTGTACTGTAATGGCAACCAATCACCACAATCCTGCCCTGGGATATTGTGGGGTCGAGAAAGGAGGCCTGTTTGTAATCTCTGCCAGAGGTGGGGTTCTGCAATCGGGTATTGTCACAGAGCATGTTACAGCGATATATGCCGACAATTATAATGGTCAACAGCGCATTATCGCGGGTGTGGAGAAGAACGGATTATTTATTTCTTTGGACGGGGGAAAAACCTGGGGGCCAAAAATCGGTGGGATTGGAACTCTGTATTTGGGATTGAAACACGAATTGGGAAACAGAACAAGGATGTACGCGAACATAAAATATAGCAATACCAGTTGTGTTTTATTTCGCTCTGATGACAGTGGCAGGAATTGGAAAATCATCCTAGATATCCAGCCAGCGAGTGATGAAAGGAGGATTTCCAACTGCAATCCTGCCATTGATGCGGATAACAATATTTATACAATTCAAAATCTAACGCTCATGCAATCCAAAGATGGAGGCGATAGTTGGGACTTCTTACCTATGCCACAACTCACGGATACAATAAACGTAAGAAGGTGGGTATCAGCCAATCCCATTATATCTGGACTGCTATACTTTCTGCCAACAATCGAACCCTGCCTTTATTACTCCACTGATTCAGGACAATCATGGCAAAAAAGCAATAGCGCTTTTTGTCACTACGACGATGACAGCAACGCAACCTTGTTCTTTGGGAATCAGGGGCAAATCGTTTATCGTGAGCGGCAGAGATCATCAGATGCTGGAAAGACCTGGCAGGATTGTGGAGAAGGGAGCGGCAGGAATCGATATTCGGATTCTTTTCTAGCAGTTGATCCTCAAAACAGTAAGCATATTATTCTGGCAACAACAGGGCAAGGGATCAAAGTCAGTTCGGATAGTTGTCAATCTATGCAACCCAGTAATGTCGGGCTTGACAACCTATTTGTCAATACCGTCGCTTTTGCCCCTGACCAACCCAATATCGTCTATGCAGGCACGGACGGCGGCGCGTACATCTCTTATGATGCGGGCGCGACCTGGAAACAGGTCAACGATGGTCTGCTGGGCGCGACGGTAGTGTATTCGATTGCAGTTGACCCTGAAGGCAATGTTTATGCCGCCACGCCCTATGGCATCTTCAAATTAGAAGAAAAATAGACCTGATAGGTTTTAAGAAACCTGTCAGGTCTGGAGCCAACACATGACCGAACAACCTGACCTCGAACGCCTCTACCAGGACGCCAAAACTGCTCTCGGCGCAAAGGACTACGATCGTGCCAGCGACCTGCTGCGCCAGATCCTGAAAGCAGACGTGGACTACAAAGACGCCGCCCAACTGCTAGCGCGCGTCATCAAACTTTCCCGCAGGCGCTGGTACAACGATCCGCGTACCTGGGGCGCGTTGGGAGTCCTGTTCCTGGTTGGGCTGGGCATCTACTTGTTCCCAAAACTTCAAGGCCTTACCACCCAACCAGCACCTGTCATCCTCCCGACCGATACCCTCTCTCCAACAATTGCTTCACCAGCCACAGCCACCGCAACAGCGACACTTCTTCCCACTCCCATCCCCCTGACCTGGAAGCGCGTCTCCATCGGTCAAGACTTTGAACGTGATACCGTAACCGCCTTCGCCACCGACAAAAACGACCCGGATGTGATCTACGCTGCCATGAAGAACGCAGGCGTGTATAAAACCATCGACAGCGGCCTCTCCTGGCGTCCCGCGCATCAAGGATTGGCGAGTACACAGGTGGAATCCTTATTGATCGACTCCCAAAACCCGCAAATTCTGTATGCTGGCACGTTGGGTGGGGTTTTCAAAACCGAAGATGGAGGGGAGAACTGGTTCAGGGTTGGCGAGGGAACTTATTTGTTGATGGACGTGCAAGACAATTCTCATTTGTACGCCCACGATGAGAATGCCATCTATGAAACGACAGATCAGGGAAATAACTGGACAACCTCACATGTTTTGAAAAAGGATTGTCCTGATGAGATTCATTCATGGGCTATCCATCCCGCAGACGGCAACATCCTTTTTCTTGGAGGCGGGGAAACATGCGCGGGCGTATATCAATCCAACGACGAAGGACATACCTGGAAGTTGATAGGAATGAAAGGTATCCCCAATTTTGATTTGCTTACCATCAGTGTTAACGAGGAGGAAGCCCCATCCATCTACGCTAAATCCGCGTCAGTTGGAGGCTTGTACGTGTCATACGACGAGGGCACCAATTGGTCAATTACAGGAATCGAGGGCGATCTGGATATTGTAACGGCCGATACATATAATCCATCGATACTCTATAGCGCGAGTCAATCGAGCATGTATGTCAAACGAGGCAAAGGATCATGGCAACGAATTCCAGATACACAGTCAACGTTCTATACTGCGATCTATATTGATCACCCCAATGGAACAGATCGCATTCTTGCAAGCGGAACTAATTATGGCAATCAAAATAATCCGTATGTCTCGGTTCTCATATCCAAGGATGGCGGTTCTTCATGGTCCAAAAATAGCGACGGAATTGGGGCAACGCGCGCGGAACTCAAGATTGACCCCATGGATACCGAAAGAATGTATTTAGGGGTGTACTATTCTGGCCATTATGCACATTCATCTTGCAAATTATATCGCTCACAAGACGGTGGAAAAAGCTGGTTATCAACAATAGTTGCAAGTTGGTGCGGTCCATCATTTGATACAGCCAATGCGTTCTACTTAATCAAGGCGGGCTCGCTACAAAAATCGCGAGATGGCGGTGAAACCTGGTTATGGGATTTTGAAAATTTTAGTAATGAGCAACAGAAGGCGGCTGAAGAGGCTAAATATTTTGCAAACAGGTTGCCAGATTGGGATCGCGGAGTATCATTTCAAAGCGTATCGGCCAATCCATATATTGAAGAACTCATATATGCTATTGGCAATACCATCTATTATTCAACAAACGCCGGTTATTCCTGGCAACCGAGCACAGGCAGTGAAAACCTCTGGGATGCCAGATTATTCTACAAAGATCAAGGCCAAACGGTGTATGCCATCGGCAGGTATCACCAAGCTTACTCCACTGACGCAGGTAATACCTGGCAAAGCTGCGGAACAAACGTAACCGCTTCACGCTCGGATTCTCGTTTGGCTCTTGATTTACAAGGATTGCGCCTCTACCTGGCAACCCCCGGCCAGGGCGTGATGATTAGCACAGACAATTGTCAATCCTGGCAACCCAGCAACAAGGAATTGAGCAATCTATTCGTCAACACGCTGGCCCTTGACCCGAATGATGCAAACAAAATCTACGCAGGCACCGACGGTGGCGCGTACATCTCTTATGATGCGGGCGTGACCTGGGGCCAGGTCAACGACGGCCTGCTCGGCGCGACGGTGGTCTACTCGATTGCGATGGATAAAAACAGCAACGTCTTCGCCGCCACGCCATATGGCATCTTCAAATTGGAGAATAAATAGACCTGACAGGTTTCCTAAAACCTGTCAGGTCTGGAGCCAACATATGACCGAACAACCCGACCTCGAACGCCTTTACCAAGACGCCAAAGCTGCCCTCGGTGCAAAGGATTACACCCGCGCCAGCGACCTGCTCCGCCAGATCCTGAAAATCAACGTAGACTACAAAGACGCCGCGCAACTGCTGGCGCGCGTCATCAAGCTCTCCCGCAGGCGCTGGTATAACGATCCGCGCTTGTGGGGCACGTTGGGAGTTTTGCTCCTGGTTGGACTGGGCATCTACTTATTCCCTAAACTTCAAGGCCTCTACACTCAGCCAGCACCTTCTCCTATCATCCTCCCGACCGGCACACCTACTCCAACAATTGTTCCGCCTGCCACTGCAATAGCGACCGCAACACTGCTCCCCACACCCACCCCTATTCCACTAACCTGGAAGCGTCTCTCCCTCGGGCAGGAGTTCCAACGCGACACGGTAACCGCCTTCGCCACAGATAAGAACGATCCTGACGTGATCTACGCCGCTATGAAGAACGCGGGCGTATACAAAACCATCGATGGCGGACTTTCCTGGCGTCCTGCCCATCAGGGACTGGCGAGCACACAGGTTGAATCTTTGGTGATTGATTCTCAAAACCCGCAGATTTTATTTGCTGGCACAGCGAGAGGTATTTTCAAAACCGAAGATGGCGGAGAAAACTGGTACAGAATTGGCGATGGAACTTATCTATTGATGGATTATCAGGATAATTCCCATTTGTATGCCCGTGATAAGAATGGTATTTATGAGACAAAAGATAGGGGGGACAATTGGACGACCGTATATGTTCTGAAGATGGCTTGCCCAAATGAGATACGGCCGTGGGCTATTCAACCAGCAAATGGCAATGTGCTCTTCGTCGCAAGTGAAGAAGAATGCGCGGGTGTATATCGCTCCAACGACGGTGGACATACCTGGGAGTTGATGGGTATGAAAGGTATACCAAATATTAATTTACTTGCTGTCGGCATGGATGAGCAAGGAGCAATGTCCATCTATGCTTACTCTGCGTTCACTGGAGGTTTGTACGCCTCATACGATGAAGGCGTTAATTGGTCAATTACAGACACTTCGGGAGGTTTAGATATTGTAATGGCCGACACTAGCAAACCTTCAATATTCTACAGCGCAAGTAAATCAAGCATGTTTATCAAGCTAGGTAAAGGAGATTGGCACCGAATTCCTAATACGCAATCAATATCTTATTCAGCAGTTCACATTGATCACCCCAATAGAACGGATCGCATTCTCGCGAGTGGAACCAATGTTTCTAATCAAGACTATCCGTACATCAGCATTTTCATTTCCACTGACGGCGGCGCTTCCTGGAATGAACGGGATGGCGGACTCAGCTCAACGCGTGCGGAGCTTGTAATCAATCCTACGGACAGCACCAGGATGTACTTGGGCACATATTATCTAGGAGGATGGTTTGGGACAGCTTGTACATTGTATCGCTCCCTGGATGTTGGAAAAAGCTGGTCATCAATACGGGTTGCAGATTGGTGCGGCCCAGCATTTGATGTTGCCAATGTAATTCACATAGTTCAAGATGGGGCTTTACAATGATCTTGGAATGGCGGGGAAACATGGTTATGGGAACACGAATGGAAGCTACTTTCAAGCGGCCATTCCACTGATGTTAGTGCTCGTTACAGGCTGCCGGATTGGGATATCGGCGTTACATATCAAAGCATATCCGCAAACCCTTATATCGATGGACTAATATATACTGTGGGCGATACAATCTATTACTCATTGGATTCAGGTGTCTCCTGGCAAAAAAGCGCGGGGAGTGAAGGCTCATGGGATGCAAGACTGTTTTATAAAAACCAAGGCCAGACTGTGTTTTCCATTGGGAGATACCATCAAACATATTCCACCGACAATGGCAAAACCTGGCAAAACTGCGGAGAAGATGTGACCGCTTCACGCTCGGATACTCGTCTGGCTCTTGATTTACAAGGTTCGCGACTTTATCTGGCAACCCCTGGTCAGGGCGTGCTGGTCAGCACAGATAAATGCCAGTCCTGGCAAGCCAGCAATGAGGGATTGCGCAATCTTTTCATCAACACAGTGGCAATTGACCCCAACAACTCAGACACACTCTATGCAGGCACGGACGGCGGCGCATACATCTCCTATGATGCGGGCGCGACCTGGGGACAGGTCAACGATGGCCTGCTTGGAGCAACGGTGGTATATTCCATTGCGGTGGACAAGGAAAGCAACGTCTACGCCGCCACGCCGTATGGCATCTTCGAACTGGAGAAAAAATGAACCCTTTCACCTTCGGCAACCCGATCAAAGACCCGACCCGCTTCATCGGGCGCGAAGCAGACATTCGCCAGATCACGAACCGCCTGCTCTCCTCGGCGCACGAGTCCACCTCCATCATCGGTGAGCGGCGCATCGGCAAGACCTCCCTGCTGCTGCACCTGTCCGACCAGGAGGTCGCCACACGGCTCGGCCTGACGCCCGACAAGTTCTGCCCCGTGTATGTCGACTTCCAGGGGCTGACCGACATCACCCCGCAGCGTTTCTGGCAGCGTATCTTCAAGAAAATGGCCCGCTCCATCTGTGACGAGAGCCTGGTCCCGTCCATTCGCGCCCTGGGCGAACAAGCTGAGTTCGATCTGTTCGACCTGGAAGATTTATTCGAGGAAATAACCGATAAAGGCCTGACCACCATCCTCTACATGGACGAGTTCGAATACGTCACCCAGAACCCCAACTTCAAGGGCGACTTTTTCGGCGGGTTGCGCGCCCTGGCCATCCATCACGGGGTAGCGCTCGTCCCGGCCACGCGACGTGAACTGGTCGATCTGTGTCACTCCGAGGAGATCAAGGGCTCCCCGTTCTTCAACATCTTTGCCAACGTGGTACTGCGTCCCTTCAGCCGCGTCGAAGTGGATGAGATGATTTGCGCATACCTCAAAGATTCAGACTTCTCCTGCACGCCCGCAGAGCAGGATTTCATCTGGGAACTGGGCGGCGGCTATCCCTTTTTCGTACAAATGGCCGGTCATTACCTGGTGGAAGGGAAATTGCAAGGCCTGGAAGGGGATGCGTTGACCAAATTCGCCGCCACAAACTATGAAGGACAGGCCGAAGCCCACTTTACTTATTTATGGTCTCATTGTTCGGAAAGCGAGAAGATCACCCTGCTGGTTACCATAACTCTGGGCTTGCAGAAAACGTTCAAGAAAACCGTTCCCAACGCCGAGAACCTGGCCCGCTTGCGGCCTCGCGCGCCACAGGATTTGGTTGCTCTGGGAAAGCGAGGGGTGATCGACGAACGCGATGGCTTATATGCGCTTTTTTCACCCGCCTTCGAGCGCTGGATCCGGCGGGAGATCATGGCTGCGCCCGGCGAGGAAGAGACCGAAGGCAGCGCTGAAGAGTGGCTTAAATCAGGCAATGCACAGAACCTGAAGAATGCGAAAGGTGTTTTGCCCGGCATCAAGAAAAAATATTGGCACCTCATCGGCGACGTCGCCAAAGACCTTTCCATCGAATTTGCCGCCGCGGGCGCCTTCGAAATCGTTCGAACACTCGTCGTCGCAGGAATCTAACCGCCAAAGGTACTTTTGAGCCGAGAAAATTCCCTGTTACGCTTTCAACGTCTTTTGGATAGTCTCCCTTTATGGTGTTGAGAGTTTGGAGTAAACTTGGGCCAACACATCACGAGGAAGCAAAATGGAACGATTTGGAAA
>JAFGKO010000115.1 GCA_016928525.1 Anaerolineales bacterium
AGTTATTCAAATAGCAACCGAGAGTATGAGCGCGCCTTCCAGGCGCAACATGCCAAAGCCACCGCCTTTGGCGGTGGTAGTTTACTCTTCGTGTCCTTCGTGGTTAAAACCCCAACTCCTTCAAATTCTCCGCTTCGGAACGCTTCTTCCCACCACCGAGCAGTTCCTTCCAGAAGTTGTCATCGTAACGTCGTGACTTGACCGGCAGCGGCATGGGGACACCCCACCCGAGCAGCAGCACTTCTTCCTTGGGTTGTAATCTTGCCAGCATCCCGCGCAGGGCGTCGCGCCCCGAAAGGCCCGAGAGCACGGCATGGATGTCGTCTTCGTCGCCCAGCACGAGATTATGAGCGCTTGCCGGAAACCGGCGAAGCCTTCATTTACGTCGCCATGATCCGCCTGATGCTTCGCAGATTGGCCTCCTCGTGACTTTTCAGACACTTTTTAACAATGGGGAAAGAAGCGACCATAACTGTACAAATAAATAACTCGACTGTTGTGATTTGGCGGCGGGCTCACCGAATATCATGATGATGTGGCTACCTGCTGCTTGGCAAAAAGGTAAGCAAAGATTTCGTCCATCGATAGACCTTGTTGTAACTACACATTAACAAACCCAATCAACTTCTCAATAAGTGCTTGGCCTTGCTGGCAACAGGCTTCCCCTCATGGTGTTCAATAGACAGAAGAGAGAAACGAGGCTCTCGCACGCGCGTGCGGGAGCTTTTTTGTTTGTCTGTTATCGCCGCCTTCTGCCACAGGAATGCTTTCTTCATCACCAATAACAGTCTCAATGGGAAAAAACAGACAGTGAAAAACAGGTAACAAATACGCCTTTTGAAGTCGCAAGAAATACTGCTTTGGTCACAATTGTGCCGGATGTGTATCATTTTTTCGAGAGACTACGCCCAATCTATTGATTTACATACCAAGAAGATGTATTATTAAAAGCGTCACTTTAGTGTTACGGTCGGTTGCCTTAAAGGTGTGAATCCCATATCCCCGAAAAGGCTAACCCATCGTGAGATGGGGGCGCAAAGTCATGGATCTGCGTGTGAAACACGGACATGCAGACCGCCAGACTGCCGAAGGTTTTTTGCTTTGGCAGTTTTGCTTTTGTGAGAAGGAGGTGTTTACCAAAATAACACAAAACTGTAAATATTCATGATTCTTGTTCTGCTCTAAATAGATAAGGAGACAAAAATGAAAAAGATTGTAATTGCATCAATCCTTGCACTTGCATTGGTGTTGAGTTTAGTTGGCGTGGCGAGTGCGATCACTAATGGGCAGCCAGACGGGGATGCCCATCCCTATGTAGGCCTGCTGGTGTTTGACAATGCACCTGGGCATCCTGCTTGGAGCTGCAGTGGCTCTCTGATTGCATCGAACGTTGTCTTGACTGCCGGTCACTGTACGGATGGCGCGGTAGCGGCGCGGGTGTGGTTCGAAGAGAAACTCCAAGATGATGATTTTAACTTCATTGTTTCGGATTTCCCATATGGGGGAGGAGAGTCCACTGAGGGCACTCCTTATACCAATCCAAAATATCAAAGTGACGAAAATCCATATGGGGGTGGGAATGGCCTTCCCGCCTTCTCTTACAGAGATGTGGGGATAGTCGTACTGGATGAACCTGTCGATGTCGGTGGACTTGCTGCTTTACCACAGGCCGGGTTAGTAGACGCTCTCAAGAATAAAACTGATATTGACTTTGTGGGTTATGGTGTCCAATATCAACTTCAAATTCCTGGGAATTTGTTACCTACGCCGCCCCCATATTACCGATGGGATGGGTACTATAATCGTTTCTATGCTCCCAGCGAGATCGTATCTACGAACTTCGTACATTCCCCTGAGTATATGCGTCTGGCCTTGAATCCGGGCGGAGGAACAGGCGGTACTTGCTTTGGTGACTCTGGCGGCCCAGACTTACTAGGCGGTACAAATATTGTTTTGGCCGTCAATTCGTATGTCACGAATATCAATTGTAAGGGTGTTGGCTATTCCGCTCGTGTTGATGTCCCCGAAGTGCTGGATTGGATTGACGGTTTCATGCCGTAAAAACAAAGCAACGCAAGATTGGAGGAGCCACCTTTCCAGGCGGCTCCTTTTTGTTTGTGGGCGCTAATGTTATTGTTGAGCGTAGCATTAGGACTTTATTATCCGGGTGATAAAAATAAATAGTAGGGCCAACACCAAGGACTGGGCTCTGTACGGTGTTTTCACCCAGCATGGTGGTTTGGGTCACTTCCAGGAAAATTGGCATCTGGTCACCTTTCCACAGGGTTCTGGTTGCGTTTGTAACAGGATTATCAGGGGTGGGTTGAAATAAGGTCGCGTGAGCAGGGACAGAAGTAGCGGCTTCAACTTGATCAGTCGGAGAAATTTGCGGGGTGGATACAGGTGAAGAGAGAATATCATCATCTACATTGGCAGGTTGACAACCAATTACAAGGATTACTAATGAAAAGCAAATCAAGAATTTTTGCATAACCTATCGTTTCTTATTATATGACGTTCAACAAGGAAGAAGTGTTCCAAATCCATGAACCTTAAAATATCGATAATTTTCATAAAATTGCTTGAATTTATCGCAATTTTGTTATATAGTAGTAGAGTCTGAACCACTCGTAAGGGCAGACCCGCCGCGAGACGGGAGCGCAAAGTCATGGATCTGTAAGTGACAAAGTGCAGACCGCCAGACTGCCGAAGTTTTTTTTATTCAGCAACGCTTAATGCACAAATCCTGGTTTTGGTATACCTATTCCATTTTCTTTACCGGTAACGCTCACGCGCACGGGTATCTTGCACGCCCTATGCGCGTGTAATTTTTAAGTTGAGAGGAGGTGATGCAAAAAACCCTAACCCATATTTTATAACACGTTGATTTCCGCACAAAATCAAAATTCTCAGTTAGAAAACCGTACTAAAAAATAAGGAGCAAAAATGAAAAAGGTTGTAATTGCATGGGTACTTTCGCTTGTGCTCGTATTAAGCGTAGTTGGCGTTGCCAGCGCAGTCACCGATGGGGAATTGGATGGAGATGGCCACCCCCACGTTGTCCTCATACTCATGGAAGTTGATGGTGAACCAGCATTTCGATGCAGCGGCACGATGATTGCCCCGACATATGTATTGACGGCCGGACATTGCGCTGGAGCCCCAGGTGAATTCAGTGGCATGCGCATTTTCACAGAGTCAGATGTTGAAGCCGGTATTGGCACAACGAACAATTATCCGTATGCGGGCCCGAACAGCATTGAAGCTGTCCGCTGGGCTGCTCATCCAGATTACCCGGATTATCCATTCTATTTCAACGATGTTGGCATGATCGAACTTGCAGAACCATTTGATCCGGGCGTGTTCGGCGAACTCCCCGCTGTAGATTCACTTGACCAATACAAAACCAAACGTGGTTTAAATAAAGTAACTTTCACATCAGTTGGTTATGGACTTCAGGCAAGCTATCCAGACCCAGCATATTTCCTGGCAAGCAATACTCGAACACGATATGTAGCACATCCCAAGCTAATCCAGATCAACACGCCTGGCTTCACCGGCGATTTCTCGCTCCTGCTCTCCAATAACCATTCGACCGGCGGCACCTGTTTTGGCGACTCCGGCGGCCCGAACTTCCTGGAGGACACCAATATCGTCGCTGGTGTGACTTCTTTCGGTCTCAATGGCAACTGCGCCGGCACTGGCGGTGTCTTTCGCATGGACCGACAGAATGTTCAGGATTTCGTTTACGACTTCATGAATCCATAACATTCGTAGCTGCGAATTACTGAACCAGAACGTAAACAGGCTGACAGCAATTGCTGTCAGCCTGTTTTTAGTAAGTAATACCTGTACTATATTTCTATTATTTTCTTCTGAATCGCATACTTGATCAACTCCCCCCGGTCGTGCAGGTCCAGTTTCTGCATCAGGCTGTTGCGGTGCGCCTGTACGGTCTTGATGGAACTTGAAAGCCCTTCATTTTTCATAAACCCGTACCTTTAAACCTGTTCAAGCGTCATAAATGATGCCAGACAATTTTGTCGGGTTTATTTCGTTTTCGATAAAGGCAAACCCGCCGTGAGACGGGGACGCAAAGTCATGGATCTGTCCGCACGCAGACCACATGTTTGTTGCGCATCAGACCGCCAGACTGCCGAAGTTTTTTGCTTTGGCAGTTTTTTTGTTTACTCAAAGAAGGAGGTGCAAACGGAACAAGTCATAATCCATTTACCGATTTCCAAAACCAAATAACAATAAAAAGGAGAAAAAATGAAAAAAATTGTATTTGCATGGACCCTTACACTTGTATTGCTATTCAGCGTAGTTGGCGTTGCCGGTGCCATCACCGATGGAGAGTTGGATGGAGAAGACCATCCGCATGTGGTTCTCTTGCTTATGGAAACGGAGCTTGGATTCAAGTATCGATGTAGCGCGACATTATTATCCCCGACAGTTGTCCTGACAGCCGGACATTGCACCTCAAACTATGGGTACATTGAGGAAGAGGGTGATTACTCTGCCATGAGGGTCTTCACCGAATCAGATGTTGATAACGGTGATAATAACTATCCAGATGCTGGCCCCAACAGTGTGGAAGCCGTATCATGGGCTACCCATCCACTTTATGAGACAGATGCATTTTTCGTCCATGATGTTGGCGTTGTGATTCTTGAAGACCCCGGCATTTTTTTGGATGAATATGGTGTACTTCCTGAAGTAGATCAGTTCGATGCACTCATGCCAAGCCAGGGACAAAAGGCCGGCTTTACGGCTGTTGGCTATGGCCTTCAGGCAAGCTTCCCAGATGGCGCTGATTGGAAAACCCAGGCGGACCGCATACGCATGGTTGCTTATCCCCACCTGCTTCAGCTAAATGCGCCGGGAATGACAGGCGATTACTCGATGCTGCTTTCGAACAACCACAACACTGGCGGCACCTGTTATGGTGATTCAGGCGGTCCCAATTTCCTGGGCGATACGAACATTGTTGCTGGTGTTACATCCTTTGGCATGAATGTTTCCTGCGCAGGGACCGGTGGTGTATTCCGCATGGACAGGCAAAATGTGTTAGATTTTGTTACTCCTTTCTTGGAATAACACTCCCAAGTAACATATAAGCACGAAACTGGCTGACGATTGCTGTCAGCCAGTTTTTATATAGGTAGCTCCGGGCACTCGACCGCCCAAGCTAAATTTCTATGATTTTCTTCTGGATGGCGTACTTGATCAGTTCCCCCCGGTCGTGTAGGTCCAGTTTTTGCATCAGGCTGTTGCGGTGCGCTTGGACGGTCTTGATCGAAATTGACAGAATCTCAGCAATTTGCTTGTTGGTATAGCCCTCAGCGATCAACTGCAGCACTTCGCGCTCGCGCGGGCTGAGACCGTCGGTCTCCTCCTGTGGGCGGGTTCCACCCCAGCGCAGGTAGTCTTCGATCACCAGGCGTGTCACGGCGGGAGAAAGCACTGCCTCGCCGCGATGCACGGAGTGAATGGCGCTGATCAACTCGCGCGCGGCGGCATCCTTCAAGATATAGCCCATCGCACCCGCCTCCAGCACCTGGCGGATATATTCCTCGTTGTCGTGCATGCTCAGGATGAGCACTTTGACGCTCGGGCATTGCATCTTGATCTGGCGCGTGGCTTCCAGCCCGTTCAGGAGCGGCATGGCGATGTCCATGATGACCACGTCCGGTTTCAACTGGCAGGCCATCGTCACCGCCGTGCGGCCGTCTTCCGCCTCGCCGACCACGCTCAGTCCTGGCTCATCTTCGAGCAGGGAGCGGATGCCGCTGCGTAGAATGGTGTGGTCGTCAGCCAGCAGGATACGGATTTTCTCCACCGGTTTCTCCTAAAGGAATCGACACTTGCAAGCGCGTTCCTCTTTCGGGAGCAGACTCGACTTGGACCTCTCCGCCGAGCAGTTCAGCCCGTTCCCGGATGCCCAGCAGGCCCAGTTTCTGTAATTCTACTGCATCCCGGGACGCATGAGACGGGTCGAAGCCACGCCCGTCGTCTTCGACGTGCAAATTGACACTGCCCCCGTTCAATTGCAAGATGATCGTCACGGACCTCGCGCCTGCGTGCCGGACGATGTTACTGACCGCCTCCTGGACAATGCGGAAGAGTGTGGTGGTCATCGCAGGCGAGAGCTCCAGGGGGACGCTCGGCGCTTTGACCACCACATGGATACCAACCTGTTCCAGGTTTGCCCGCGCGAACCACCTGATTGCCGGGACCAGTCCCAGATCGTCGAGAATGGCAGGTCGAAGTCCGGAGAGGATGCGGCGCAGCTCCGTCAGCGAGTTGGATGCCAGGGCGCGCGCATCCGTTACCTGCTTCTTGAGTTCTTTCTGTCGCGGCTGGATGCGCTCGTCGATGCGGTCGAGATGGATGATGAGCATCGAGAGCGCCTGCCCGGTGTCGTCGTGCAGACTCTGTGCGATGGCGCGCCGCTCCTCTTCCTGGGCGTTGATGGCGCGTTCAGACAGGGCTTGCAGTTCGCGGTTGCGTTCTTCCAGTTGCAGGAAGAGCGAGCGCAGGGTCTCCGCCATGCGCGTTGTGTAAGGGTCGGGGTTTTTCAGTTGGATCGTCGCATCGCCGCTTTGCAGGCGTTTCGCCAGCCGCCCCAGGTCGCGCAATGGTTTGAGCGCTGCACCGACGATCCAGAAATTGATGATCAGGATGAGCAAGATGCCCCCTGTCGCAAAAAGCGTGATCAGCCACCAATCCGCGGCCTGCTGCGCCAGGTGCCGGGTGATGAGCGTGCCAATCACAGCCCCAAAGACGATGATCATGGCATTGCCAATCACGATGCGTTGGAACAATGACAAACGAGACAGGCGCATGCGCACTGTGGCAATCAAGCCCGCAGCGTTCATGGAACGAGTATAGCATAAAGGTTTATTTACACAGGATGTGAAAAAAATATTTCCCGATAAAGCCCCTTTTCCAAGTCGGTTTTTGGACGCTGATAAACGCTGATTTCGCTGATCTTTTGAGAAAAATTGGCGTTTATCAGCGTAAATCAGCGTCCCCTGGAAAAGTGTTAACTCCCATTCTTTTGATTTTTTACATACATTAGATAGGCAGATTTTCCGGGGCCAAGCGACAATAACATCAAAACCGTCATCAGGACCGCCGAGGTCAGGCACCAGGCGCAAGTCGCGCCGATCACGAAAGGTTCCAGAAAAGTCAGATAAACGGAAAACAGCGTGCCAGCGAGGGTCATCCCCAGCAAGGCCAACGCCCCCAGGTTTTCTATGCCATTACGACCGAAGCGTATGACCAGCCATACCGCCACGATCATGATGTACCCGACCAAGCCCATTATACCGATCGGGAGAATCCCGAACAGGCGCGCGTATTCGCTTTGCTGCACGGTGTTGCAATCACCTACAGGACCACAAACAGCGGAAATCTGGGCGGTTTCCACGTAGGCCAGGTATCCGGCTACGACCAGGCCAAGCAGACACAAGGGCGGGATAAACCAACTGGCATTCATTATAGGCGGAATAGTATCTGCGCGGGTAAAAAAGAGGACCACCCATACAAGCGCAGCCACCATCCCCAACAATACAATGACAGAGAGCGTATTGCCTGCCAGGTCGCGGGAGAACTTTTCCTGCCAACTCGCATTATGATCGTCGGCCAGCACCAGACCGGGTGAGTCTGTTGGTGCAGGATTCCCCGGGTTTGAGACCGGCGTTTCCATAGAGGAGGTCCCCTGCGGGGATGATCCAGGCTCCTCGGGCACAGGCTGAGGCGCGGAGGGGTTCGCCGTTGGATCTGCTGGTTGCTCCGCCTCCGGTACTGTTATGGTCTCGGCCAGGCCGGGAATGTCCGGCCAATCTACACCACCTTGTGACATGTGGTATTCGACCAATCCTGGGAATTGTTCCGGTATCTCCAGCGAACCAACCAGAACGGTATCCGCAATGATCAGCGTTGGAACGCCCAACCGTTCTTGCGGGATCTGGAAGCGGGTGATGGCATTTTGATAAAGTACTGTTCCTTCAGGTTGGGATACATCTATTCCAAGAATTTCCAATCGGGTACCGTATTTATCGAATAACGGCGGCAGGTCTTCCTGAATGACCATAGCGCAATGTGGACAGGAAGGCGAGTAAAACAGGATCGCCCGCACTACCGGATCGGCGTTTTGAGCACGTACCACGAAAGGAAAAGACAAAAGCAAAAACAGGGTGAGCCATGTGATAGAAATCAATAGAGAGGGGTGTCGTTTCACTTTTTGCTCCGTGTCTCGTACCAGCCAGTACGGGTTTCCGTGCGCATATCGAAGTCTGGTACATAGGGTTTGATGTCTAGCAATGGCGTGCCATCGAGCACGTCTATCTCATCTACAGTCAACAGGTTTTCCTGAACAGACCTGAGCCTGACTATTGAAAGCCCTATCGGGTTGGGACGAGCAGGATAGCGCGTTGCAAACAGGCCGCGCTCTTGATGGTCCAGGAAAGGTTTGACGTGCAGGGAATAACCGCTGGAATGGTGAAAAACATATAAGAGAATGAGGTGAGAAAACCCTTCGATATCTTGTAAGCCTGCAGCGAACTCGGGATAAACTTCTACTAAACCTATGGCCTGTGAGCGCGTAGGTTGGATGGGTGTCTGGTCTTTTTGAGTAAATGGCGAATGGATCACGCCAATGGCATGCATGCTGAAATCCATCACTTTAATGAGGCTTCTTTTCGCTTACGAATGTCAACAATTTTACTCCTTCCACTTGCCTGAATGAAGCCCCCTGTCCCACAGTTCGCAGTGCGGCGGCTTCATCTACAACGCGCGTACCGGAGAGGATGTCCACACCATAGTCGAACAGTATGGGCGAAAGCGGTGTACTGGGTCCCAGCACCATGACGGTCGCTGCTGGCGAGCATAACTCAAGTAAACCGTCTATCGTGCGATTAATGAATGTAGTGCCTGTAATGGCAACAACGTCTGCGCGCGGAAGCAACTCCAGGGCAGCATAATCGGGATAGTCTCCTTCGACTGGATGCTTTTCAATCACCCATAACTGACCGACCGATCCGCGCAACCGGGAAATGAACGGAAAATGCCCGATCAACGCAACGTTCTTGCCCTGCCCGCGCTCTGCCAGCACATCCGCCGCATTGATCTCCACCCCCTGGGTTTCATCGACTTCCAGCAGAGAGTTTATGGCTGCCATGCCAATGCTGGCTTCCAAAGCAGAGTCGGAATGGATCAGTTGAACCAGCTCCTTGGCAGACTTCGACTGCAAATTCCCTGCCTCGCGGACATCCGGAGTGCCATGCGAATGTTCGCTTTGCAAGGTAGAAGCCATCCCGCAAAAGCGGCTGCAAACCACCACCCAGTGTAATCCCACTAACACCGAACGGATCGGGGCATCTTCGGACAGGCTGGCGATCAAGTCATCTAATAGGCTCATAGGTTAGTCTGCATACTTGGTTCCAGAGGCCGCCCAAAAACGCACGCCATAGCGCGTTACCAACTGGGCATTGCCGCTTTCTGAGAGACTTTCAAGGATTGGCGTACATCTTCATCCGGCCAGCATTGAAGTGACGCATAAAGATCGTCTGCAAGATTCCGTAATGCATCTTCGCTGTCATTTATAGTGCGCTTTCACCTGGTGGATCATCCCACCCAGCCCGCTGTGCAACGTGGGCTCACCGGAACTAACAAAGGTCACCCAGTCGATCTCATCGGGGGAGTGGCTGCACAAAGCCTGGGTTACTTCAGCCAGAATCGTATCACAGGAGATGTATTCCCGTCTTTCGTTAGTCATTGGCGTCGAGCGACCCAACTGGCAATACACACAATTCCAATTGCAGGTTTTCTGTGGGATGGGGTCGATCCCCAGTGACTGACCCAACCGTCGGGAAGGGCTAGGGCCAAAGATATGCTTCATAATCAAGTTAAATGAATGTCAATAATAGATTACAAATCAAACAATATTATAGTACACTCTCCCAAATTTGGCGCATTTTATACTATTTCGTTGGTTGTCGCCCTTTGCGCGGCTTTTTCCTATTCCACACTCCACACTTTGCTCACAAACTGCACCAGTTGCTGCATGCCGCGCGTCACCGGCTCGGTATAGATAAACTCGCTGGTCGTGTGCGCCCCGGCACCGTTCGTCACACCCAGTACCACTGCCGGTAGACCCCGGTTGAGCGGCACGTTCGCGTCGGTAGAACCGATCATCAGTTTTGGCTCGATCCCTTGCTCTCTGAGACAATTTTCAGCCAATCTGACCAGGGGATGATTGGCAGGCAATTCTCCGGCAGGACGTCGCCCGATCACTTCCGCTTCGATCAGGGCCTCGGGTCTGCTGGCCGTGTCAATCAGTTGCTCCACTGCCTCGGTCATTTTTGTTAAAACATGTACGCTTTCGGAACGCAAGTCCAGTTCCAGCCAGGCTTCGGACGCAATCGCATTGATCGATGTGCCTCCACCCATACGACCTACATTGATGGTAGTGCGCGGTTCGGCGGGCATAGGAAGAGTGGTTAATTGTGTCACCAGCTTCGAAAGTTCATGGATCGCCGAGGGTTGCCCGTAATCCGACCAGGAATGCCCACCGGCGGTTTTTGCTGTGACACGATAGCGTTGCACGCCCAGGGCCCGGTGCTGGACATAGCCCAATGACAACCCCTCGATCACCAAATAAGCCCGCACATCCCCACCAAATCGATCTACTACAGCGCGCATCCCGCGCAAATCTCCCAAGCCTTCCTCACACACATTTGCCACCAGCCACAGGTCTCCCGGCAGGGCCTGTGCGCGCTCACGCAATAGCCATACCAGGCCAAACAGTGCAGCGACCCCCAGTGAATTATCACCGATCCCCGGTCCATTGACACGACCTTTCTTACGCAAGACGGTCAAGTCCGTCTCGCGGGGAAAAACCGTATCCAGGTGTGCACTTACAACCAACGGCTTGCCATCACCCTCCCCGGGCAGGCGCGCATAGACGTTGCTCACCGTATCCATTGAGACGTCATGCAAGCCTGCTGTTTCGAATAATTCCTTTACAAATTGCGCCCGTTGTACCTCGGCGAATGAAGGTGCAGGGATTTGTTGGATTTGCACCGTCAGGTCTAGCAGCCGTTTTATGAAAGCTTTCATGGTTATACCTTGTGCACCAAGTTCCGTAATGCTTCCAAGCGGGCCTGCGCCAATCCCGGCATCACGTCCAAGGGGTAGAACGCGCCACTGCCTTCCACCTTGAGCGAAGCCGATACATTCCCGTGCAAAGCCGCTTCCAATGGATCATATGTTTTGCGGTAGCCAGCCAGGAAGCCGCCGCAGAAAGCGTCGCCCGCGCCAGTAGGGTCAGCCATGCGTGATGGATAAGCCGGGATTTCCCAGCGGTGTTTCCCGACCGCATCATATAAATACTGTCCCAGCCCGCCGCCCTTGATGACAATGAATTCACAGCCATAAGAGCCCAACGCTTCTGCCATTTCCCACAGATCATTGGTCTTGCCCCAGAACAACGACCGCAACTCCTCCTGGGAAGGTAGAAAAGCCGTCAACCCATTGAGTAATTCGCGTAGGTCTCTGAGAAAACTTGGGGTCATGTAGGCAGGCTCAGGGTCCAGTGTGACCGTAGTGGTCAACCCGGCTTTGAAAGCGACCAGCAACTGTCCCTGGCTGGTAAAGTCCATGGGACAAATATGTGCTGCGCTGGCTTCCAGATATTCCTTGGGAATGTCCCCCACTGTAGGCGCGTGTGGGTGCAACTGGCGTGGATCTTCCTGTGTTCCAGATTGTGGATGATAGCCCAGTAATGCTTTGGGAAAGGTCATCCCCCGGCGTGCAAAATGGGAAACGGGGTTGTTGTAACTCGCTTCAAAAGTCTCAGAATAAGCAAGGAAGCTGCGTAAATCAAGGCTTCCGGGTAAAACCTTCAAACCGCGCGTGTCAAAGCCACGTTCTTCAAAATCCTGCCGCCACCGGAAGGGATAGTCTTCGCCAACGCGTCCCAGCAGGCCAATCTCTGTTTCCCATACGCGCAGTCCACCTGCTGCGTAGAGCAGATGGCCGCCCGGCGCATCCAATAACGGATAGCCTACAGGCGGCAGCAAGTATTCGCGGCGCAAAAGACCGGCAACGACAAAACGTGGCTCCATACAAATCAGAATTTAAACGCTTGCTCAGAGATTTTGGTCTGCACGGGTTTGACAGGCAGGAGGAAGGTAAACGTGCTTCCCTTTCCTTCCACGCTCTCCACCCAGATGCGACCGCCGTGCAATTCGATCATGGTCTTGGCAACCGAAAGCCCCAAACCCATGCCGGTGTTACGTCGTGTGAGATGTGACTCTACCTGGAAGAAACGCTCAAACACCTTGGGCAGGTCTTTGGCGGGGATGCCGATACCGTCGTCTGACACCGACACCCGGGCATGACCGGTCACCGGCTCTGCTTTAACAAGGACGTGCCCGCCCTCGTTCGTGAAGGTGATGGCATTGCGCACCAGGTTACTGAGGGCAACGATAATTTTATTGGCATCGGCCTCCACCGGCAATTCTTCCTCACAAACATCTGCCTGTAAGGTAATATTTTTGCTGGCCGCCATATCTTGGAAGGAGGAAACCACATCTTCTACAATACCTGGCACTGAAATCAACCGCTGACGTATGCGGGCAACACCCGCCTCATAGTTATCGACCTCTGTCAGACTCTCTATAATTTCCTTAAGCCGTGTAGCATTCCGAATGATGATTTCCATTGGTTCACGCTGCTCTTCCCCGATCGTCTCCCTTAGAAAAGTGGCATGCCCAAGGATCAACCCGAGCGGCGTGCGCAGTTCATGTGAGGTGATGGCAACAAAATTACTCTTCAACCGATCAAGCTCGGCAAATTCATTGCGTGTATTTTGAATACGTTTTTCCAGATTGGAATTCCACAACGCTATCGCAGCATAGAGAGCCAGTATCTCTAGAATTGCAACATCATCCCCGGTATAATGGGCGTTGTCTGCCTTATTGACCGCTTCTAGCACGCCAATCGTATTCCCTTGATACGTCAAGGGAACTGCCACCAGTGAAGAGGTCTTAAAATTAAGCGCCTGGTCGACCGCTTTGAAATGGCGGGGATCTTTCGCCACATCCTGAATAACCAGGGGTTCGTTATTGCCGAATACCCAACCAGCTATACTGGCATCCAGGGGTACCGCAACATCCTTTAGGGGTTGCTCGCGGAGCCAGGGCGCAGCAACAAAGTGCAAGGAGTTCAAATTTTCGTCGAATTCCAGGAGGGAGGCACCCTCGCTGCTCGTCAGTTCGCTAGCCGCAATCGTCAGACGCTGCAACAACTGTTCCATAGCGATAGCAGACCCAAGTTCATGGGCGACCGCGAGGAGACGATCCAGGTTTGGAGCTTGTTCGAATGAAGGCATAGTAAGTCTCAAAAAATGAGGTAGTATCATTATACAATACAGGTCTCCACTTTTGACACGGTTGAAACAATCCATTCTTTCGTAACAGACTGAAATCCACACTGCAAGGAGTATTTTTTCATGGCAAGTAAAAAAGTGCGTGTCGCCATCATCGGCGTAGGGAATTGTGCATCGTCGTTGGTGCAGGGTGTCCACTACTACCGTAACGCGAAAGACACTGACACCGTCCCTGGTTTGATGCACGTCAACCTGGCCGGATATCACATCAAGGATATTGAGTTCACACTCGGTATTGACATCAATGCCACCAAGGTTGGGAAAGACCTTTCCGATGCTATTTTTGCTTTTCCCAACAACACCTACAAGTTCACCGATGTCCCCAAGATGAACGTGCCTGTCGTGCGCGGCATGACGCATGACGGCCTGGGCAAATATCTGTCTGACGTGATTGAGAAGGCCCCAGGCCCTACTGCCGATATCGTCGGCCTGCTCAAAGAAACCAAGACCGATGTAGTGCTCAACTTTTTGCCGGTCGGCTCCGAGATGGCCACGAAATGGTATGTAGAGCAGACAATCGAGGCGGGCTGTGCTTTTGTGAACGGCATCCCGGTCTTCATTGCTTCCAGCGAATACTGGTCCAAGCGCTTCCGTGATGCGCGGTTACCCATTTTGGGCGATGATGTCAAGTCGCAAGTCGGTGCGACGATTTTGCACCGCGCCATCACCAGCCTGTTCATCGACCGCGGAGTGCGCATCGACCATACCTACCAACTCAACTTCGGCGGCAATACCGATTTCCTCAACATGCTCGAACGCGAACGCCTGGAGAGCAAGAAAATTTCCAAGACAGGCGCAGTCACCAGCATGATCCCTTACGAGATAAATGCCAACGATGTGCATGTTGGCCCAAGCGATCACGTACCCTGGCTGACCGATCGCAAGTGGTGCTATATCCGTATGGAAGGAACCACTTTTGGCGACGTTCCGCTGAACGTGGAGACCAAACTGGAAGTGTGGGATAGCCCCAATTCTGCCGGCGTGATGATCGACGCCGTCCGCTGTGCAAAACTGGCCCTCGACCGGAAACTGAGCGGTCCCATCATTGGGCCCTCATCCTATTTCTTCAAGACCCCGCCCAAGCAGTTTCGCGACAACGTTTGCCGGGAGATGACGGAAGCTTTCATCAAAGGTGATAGCAACGAATAGTTCCCTCACCCCAAACCCCTCTTCCTCTGGGAGAGGGGCAGGGGTGAGAGGTAAAATACCCCCCATGTCCCGACCTTCCCGCATCTTTCTAACACTCGGCCTGTTGGCCGTAGTCTTGACCGCGTGCCAACCCGCGCCTGCTTCCCCCACCCCGGACATGAACATCCTCATGACCCAGGCCGTGGGTACTGCAATGGCTGGCCTTGTCACGCCTACCCCGCTCCCCACCGAAACACCTCTGCCAACCGCAACCCTGCCGCCGCGCACCCCGCCGGCCTTGCCGCCTGTTTTTACAACCGGCATTCTCAATCCGCTAGATACTCCCCACACTTATGTGGTCGATACCTGTCAATATTTGCAGGATAAATGGAACTCGGACAACGCTGCCCCAGGGACCATTGTACTGGTCATCATGTTCCACGGTATCGACAAAGATGGTATTGGTATGGATGCAAATGATATTAGCGTGCAGGATTTCAAAAAATTGATGAATAACCTGAAAGAATTAGGCTTCGAGGCTATTAATACCGAACAGCTCGCAAATTTTCTCGACCACAATGCGGTGATTCCAAACCGGTCCGTAGTGCTCACGTATGATGACCGTCATTATGCTGAAGCCTTTGAACACTTTCGCCCCTATGCACAACAGTGGGGTTGGCCGGTGATCAACGGCTACATCGCCAAAGACGAACGTTCTGACCTGTGGGCAGAAAACGCTGCTCTGGCTGCTGAGGGCTGGGTGGATTATCAGGCGCACGGCGTGGTGCACAACATCAACATTGTGCCAAGCTCGACGGATGAGTTTATTCTTAGCGAGCTACAGGGATCGATTGACAACATCCAGACATACTTTGGAAAGACCCCCATTGCGTATATCTGGCCAGGCGGCGGGTTTACGCCACGCGGTGTTGAACTTGCCCGCCAGGTAGGCTATCGCGTTGGATTTACCGTGAACCCTCGCGGCCCGTTCATGTACAACTGGATCCCGCAAAGCGATGATGCAGATCCGACGCGACCTTCCTACATCCCTGAAGGTCCGTCCAATGATCCAAGGCTTACCCTGCCGCGCTATTGGCCCACACAGGTGTTGGGACAACTGGACGCCATCCGCGTCATGGGCAATGAGGCCGCCGCATATGCCGAGCAGAATAAAGCAATCGAGTTGGAATACTACGACATCGTTTGTGCACCCACCTACGGCCCTATTCCGACAGCGCCATAGTCAGGCTTTCACCGTATTTTTTCAATAAATCGGGGTGTGGGGTGTTGTGGACGGGCTGCGCCCGTCCACAACACCCCACTTCCCCCCCCTCTTTGAGTTCACCATCCCAAAGAGAAAAGGACAAATATAAAAGGACTTACGCAATTCCAGCATAAGTCCTTTTTTCTTTTTACGTTGCTACTTTTATCTTGAAAACCCACCACCCTTGAGCCTGCTGGCCGGTTTGCGTTGTTTTAAAGCATACCAACCCAGGCCAAGCCCGCCCAGCAAAAGCACCCCCCCAAGGATGCCAAAGATGGGAGAAGTTCCACCGTTGCCGCTGCCGTTTTCAGGGGCTGGCTCCCCAACCGTTTCGGTCTGTGACTGGGCGCCAAATGGTACAAAAGCGCGATCGCCTGCCTTGATGGCAAACGTGTAGGTCAACTCCACCGTTGGGTTGTAATTGTCCGGCACAGCCACGCTGATGTTGTACTCGCCCTGGGGCACATCCGTGAAGCAGGTCTGCACAGGCTCAAGCAGGTCTGGGTCGATTTCAGAGACGGTGGTCTTCGTCTCCGAATACGTCCCAGCCGTATTGCTGACGCTGACTGCGCCGCCTGCAATACCGATTTCAGTCTCCTGTCGCAGGGCGTCGCCATTGACATCGTCGTAGAGCAAAACGCAAATTTCGGTTGTGCCGGGAGGCGGTGTAGGCGTGACTGTGGCGGGTTCCAGCGTCGGAGACGGTCCCGGAGTCGGCGAGAGCGCCGCCGGGCCGCCAATACCAAGCATGAGTTCAGCACCTATCGCGAGTGTACAGTTTTCATCCAGTTGCGGATTCAAGGCGCGCAACTGATCGACCGATATGCCATACAGCGCCTGGATGCGAAAACAGCTATCCCCGGCCTGTACAATGTAAAGGATACGTCCATCCGGGCCAGGTGTTGGGGAGGGGAATTCCACCTGTGCAGCCGGTGAAGCCTGGGCCGGCAACGAGATAGCAAAGAGCAGAAGGGGAAAAGCCAACAAAAAAACGACCAAAAATCGTTTGGGGTTCATAAGTACGCGGATTATATCAGGATTTGATTGAACTACTTTTCCTCCCTGAGCGGAGCGATAGCATAGTCGAAGGGCAAGCTATGAGAAGTTCGCGCTTCGACTTCGACCTTCGGTCTCCGCTCAGCGAGGGATATACTTACTGATACCGCTTCCTGATCTCCGGCAGGAAATATTCGTTGAAGAATTTCTCTTCGTCGTAGTCAGGTTCCCAGCCCCACTCCTCGCGGGCTTTGGAATCGTCCACATCTTCCGGCCAGGAATCGACGATGCCCTGGCGTCGGACGCTCGGCTCGAAAGTGACTTGCGCGCCAGGGAAGGACTTGACCGTCCAATCGCGGAATTCACCGGCTGTCAGGCTGAAGGCGGCAATATTGTAAACAGGACAGGTCAAATTCGCGCGCGGCGCGTCCATCAGCAGCAGCAACGACTTGACCGCGTCTGGCATGGCCATAAAGGAGATTTTCGTGTCCTCGCGCACGAAGCAGGCATAGGGGCGGCCCTGAGCGGCGGTGTGCAACATCTCGGGCCCGTAATCGCTCGTCCCACCGCTGGGTAAGGTAAACGCGCTCACCAGTCCCGGAAAACGGATGGCGCGGAAGTCCAGCATGGTAGGCGGGTTGAGCTCCAAATGGCGCTGTCCTAAAAATCTACTATAGTACACGCCCAATTTCTCACAATACAATTTGTTGCAACCGTACATCGTTTGTGGCGCGTTACATTCGTCCTCTTTGACCCTTCCTTTGGCTTTCTTTTCGGCTATGTCTCGGAGACCATAAGCCGCAATCGAACTGGGGAACAGGAATTTGACACGCTTGCCATATTTCTCGGAGCGATAAGCTGCCATGGCCAACATCAGCATCGTCCCTTCCACATTGATGCGATGTGCCATTTCAGGAGACTCTTCGGCTTTCGAAGACAGGGAAGCGGCCAGGTGAAAAACAACATCGAAATCATAATCATAAAAAACTTTGACCGTGTTGAGCAAGTCCCCTCGTATATGCTCTGTGACCAGAGGGGAGATCGCATCCGGTAATGGCGCCAGGTCTGCGGAAACAATACGATAACCTCCGCGTTGCGCCAACCCTTGCACCAGCGCCTGTCCAATTTCTCCACATGCGCCCGTTACAAGGACTTGTTTTTCAGTCATAGTTTTCTCCTTTGTGCTAGAATGAGTGACGAAAATATCCGCAGATAGGACGGATTCTCGCAGTACTTCAACCTGCGCTCATCCATACAACCTGCGGACATGACCACCAAAGAGCAACCTGCTCCATTGCTGTTTTATTGTACAACATCCCGCGTTGAATTTTTGTCACCAAATGCGCATGACTTTTCCCCGAATTTTCATGACTACATGCGGACTGCTGCTCACGGCCTGCTCCGGTATCGGACTGGACGCCGTGACCGCCACGCCCCGTCCGCCTACACCGACCCCGCTTCAGACCTCGACCCCGGTCTGGTTCCCGGCAACCGCCACGCCTACGCCCCAACCTGTGCGCACCCAGCCGCCCACCCCGGAGATGTTGACCGGCCTTGGAACTCTGATTGCCAGCGACGATTTCACCGATCCCGAAGAATGGGATACAGCGGTTTCCAATGAGGGCAGCGCCTCGGTCAGCCGTGAACGCCTGACCCTGGCTGTTCAGCCCGGCGTATACATGATCAGCCTGCAACGGCAGATGGTTCTGGGAAACTTTTACGCCGAGATCACCGCCAGTCCCAGCCTGTGCCGAGGCGCGGACGAATACGGTTTCCTGGTGCGCGCCAACGCCGTCACTTATTACCGCTTTGCCTTGAGCTGCAACGGACAGGCGCATGCCGAACGTATCAGCTTGCAGGAGCGGCACGACCTGCACGAACCCGTCCTGAGCGGTGACGTGCCTCCCGGCGCGCCGGGGGAGGTCCGCATCGGGGTCTGGGCCGCCGGGCCGGAAATGCGCCTGTTCCTGAACGACCGCTTCCAATTCAGCATTACGGATATGAACCTGTCGGCTGGCACAGTCGGCGTCTTTGCCCGCGCTGCGGGTGACACGCCTGTCACCGTGACGTTCTCAGACCTGAGAGTGCGGGCTGTGGAATATGTCCTGCCAACACGCACGCCTGCACCGTAAGGGCGACCCGCCTGGATTTGCAAGGAACCTCGCCTGACAATTTCAATAGCAGGGTATCCAATCTGCCGGACCAGCAAGGGTCGCCCCTACACGATATAATGTAAATCATGCCGCGCCCAAACAAACTCAACGACCTCGACCCCAAATCCTGGCTCAAATTCCAGAAATCCTGGTTCATCCATAACCCACCGCCGCGCAAGAAGGGCGTGCTGGTCCACCCGGCCAAGTTCCCCGAGACCATGGCGCAGGAATTCATCGAGTTCTTCACCAAGGAAGGGGAGACCGTGCTCGACCCGATGGCAGGCACCGGGTCCGCGCTGGTGGCCGCATTAAGGGCTGGGCGTAACTCCTACGGCATCGAACTCAATCCCAAATACGCCGAAATCGCGGAACAGATCATCGCCGAAGAACGCGAAGCCCTCGGTGCGTCAATCGTCAATCTGAAATCGAAAATCATCAATGGCGACGCCAGTCACGTGGCCCAATTTGACCTCCCTGTCATTGATTACGTCATCACCAGCCCTCCCTACTGGGACATGTTGCACGCCCGTGGCGCCGAAACCCAGAAAAAACGCCGAACTGCGGACGATTTGGATGTCTTCTACTCGGACGACCCGAACGACCTGGGCAATCTGCACGATTACGAAGCGTTTTTAGAGAAATTGGTTGGCATCTACGCAGGCTTGAAACCCCTGCTAAAGAAGAGGGCATACCTGACCATCATCGTCAAGAACGTCAAGAAAGGCGGGGTGATCTACCCCCTGGCCTGGGACATCGGCCGCGAACTCGGCAAAACTTATACGCTCAAAGATGAGAAAATCTGGCTGCAAGACAACCAGCGCCTGGCTCCCTACGGATTAGGCAGCGCCTGGGTGAGTAATACCTTTCATCATTATTGTTTGCAGTTTAGAAATGAGTAAACCCACCCCTACCTCCCCGACATCCGTCAGGCTATCAAACGCACCCGGTCATTTAACGCTCCTCTTTGATATTGCATTTCAAACATAAGTACGCTAAAATAATATCGCAATACGATTTTCTTATCGATAGGAGTTCCGTATGGAAACTGTGACCGTTTCTCCAAAATACCAGGTGGTTATCCCAAAGAATGTGCGCAAGGCGTTAGGCATCCGTGTGGGACAAAAAATCCAGGTGATAGTCTATGAAGGGCGCATCGAACTCCTCCCGGTAACGTCGATCAAAAAGCTGCGCGGTTTTGCCAAAGGGATCGATACCTCCGTCGAACGCGAGGCTGACCGCGTATGAACGTGGTCGATTCGTCCGGCTGGTTGGAATATTTCGCGGACGCTTCCAATGCGGATTTCTTCGCTCCTGCTATCGAAAAAACAGATGAATTGGTTGTCCCTGTTGTCAGTATCTTCGAGGTCTTCAAACGCATGCGCCAGCAAAAAGGCGACGAGGCCGCGCTGCAGGCGGTCATGGCTATGCTGCAGGGACAGGTCGTCGAGTTGGATGCAGCATTGGCGCTCAACGCGGCTAAACTGTCCGGCGACCTGCAAATCCCCATGGCTGACAGCATGATCCTGGCTACAGCTCAAGCGTACGAGGCCGAATTATGGACCCAGGATGCTGATTTGAAGGACATTGAAAAAGTAAGATACATCGAGAAAAAATAATGCTCGCTCCTACCCTCCCCGACATCCGCCGGGCCACCAAGCGCATCCGGCTCTACGCGCACCACACCCCAGTCCTGACCTGTGCCAGTCTCGACCAGCGAGTCGGCACGCAGGTCTTCATGAAATGCGAAAATCTGCAGAGGGTAGGCGCGTTCAAATTCCGCGGGGCTTGTAATGCGGTCTTCTCGCTTTCGGACGAAGAAGCTGCGCGTGGTGTCGCTACGCACTCCTCCGGCAACCACGCCCAGGCGCTGGCGCTTGCGGCGCGACTGCGCGGGGTTCCGGCTTATATCGTCATGCCGGAGAATGCCCCGGCGGTCAAGAAAGCGGCGGTGGCTGGCTACGGCGGACAGATCACTTTTTGCGAGCCGACCCTGCAAGCCCGCGAGATCACAACCGAACAAATTGTGAAAGAAACCGGGGCGACCGTAGTGCATCCGTACAATGACTTTCGGGTCATCACCGGGCAGGGAACTGCGACGCTGGAACTGCTCGAAGAAGTCCCCGACCTGGATGTGATCATTGCGCCAGTCGGCGGGGGCGGACTGTTGAGCGGCACCGCCATCGCCGCCAAAGGACTTGCGCCCAATATCCGCGTGCTGGCCGCCGAACCCGAAATGGCCGACGATGCCTACCGGTCTCTGCAAGCCGGGTATATCCTCCCCTCCGAAAATCCGAAAACCATCGCCGATGGCCTGCTCACTTCGCTTGGCACGCTGACGTTTCCAATCATCCAAGGACACGTGGAGCAGATCGTCACGGTCAGTGAAAGGGCTATACTTGAGTCAATGAAATTCATCTGGGAGCGCGCCAAGCTCGTCATCGAACCGTCCGCTGCCGTGCCGGTCGCCCTGCTCTGGGAGCGCAAGGTCGACCTGGGCAGCCTGCGTGTGGGTGTGATCCTCTCCGGCGGTAATGTAGATTTGGACAGGTTGCCGTGGCAAGCCTGACCCTGTTATTCGCAGATTGTGCAGATTTCACCGATTTATTTAACCTCTAATCTGCGTCATCTGTGAAATCTGTGGATTTTTTCATCATGATCACCCCCTCCGACTTCCTACACCTGCCTTACGCCCCCGATCTGACCGAGGGCGGCATCGCCTACGCCATCCGCTCGCTGCCCTACACCTACGACCGCATGGGCGGCTCGCCCTTCGACCGCCTGCGGCGCATCGTGGCGGGCGTGGCCGTCGAACTGGCTTTCCGCCGCTATCTCAGCCAACGGGACATCCCCTACGACGTCAAAGGCGCCACCCCCTTCACCGACCCGGACCGATATGACGTCTCGCTGGGCGGCCATCGCTGTGACATCAAGTCCTTTCTCATCTCGCGTCGGGACCAGATATCCTCGCTTCGCACTCAACCAGAACTGCTGCTGAAAGCCCCGGCCCTGGTGCCCTCCGACCAACACGCCGCTGACGGTCACCGCGAGGATGACCTGTATCTCTTCGCCTTTCTGACCGGTCTCATTGCCGCCTCACAGGAAGATTTGGGCAAGGCATTGAATGCAAACCAGCCTGCTTACCTGATCCATGCCATGCCCAAAGCCTGGTCCAAGCCAGCGAACTGGCAGCCCATCAACCCGCTGACGTTCAAATCCGAATCAGACCAGACTCTCACTGTCGAAATCGGCGGGCAGGCTCAAGGTCGCGAGTTTTTGACGCGCAGAGTGGAACTGCCCCCACACACGCGTGTCAAAGTGGATGATGCGTTCTATGCAGTAGCATCCATCCACATCGACCAATTGCCCGCTGCCAGGCTAGGGATCCACAGTCCTTACATGGGGGAAGCGTACCTGGTCGATCCGTTCGCCTGGGGCAACATTTGGGTCTACGGTATGGATATCATCTTGACCGGTTATATCTTGCGCGAAGAGTTTGCACGGAAGGGCAGCCAGATACAACCCGGCAGCCGCGTGTTCCAATACAGCAAAACCAGGACCAAAAACCTGGCTGTCCCCATAGCGGATTTGAAGCCGCTGGGTCGCTTATTCGAGCAAGTCAAAGGGTGGGAAGCGCAAAATCGTTAGTGCGACGCACCTCTGCATTTCCAAAAGATTAAACGCATACTCATTTTCTCGTGATAGACTCGCCACATGTCTAAACGTACGAAGACCATCCTGGTCGCGCTGGGAGGTTCGCTCCTCCTGGCAGTTCTTCTATTACAAATCCCGGTGGTCAAATCCGCCGTCTCCTGGCGTTACGAGAAATTTACCATTTACGTCAAAAACATCATCGACCCACCCGGCCCCGTGCCGACCGCGCTACCGGTCACGCCCGCGCCGCCAACCCAGACGCCTGAAGTTACTGGAACCTTGGAAGTCACTACCCCTACCACAACCCCACTACCCACGGCAAGCGTTGAGCCGTTGCCCGCGCAAGTCTCTTTGCCCAGCCCGCCTTACGAGCAGCAGACGCCCAACAACTGCGGCCCGGCCACGCTCTCCATGGCCCTGCATCTGTACAGCTGGGAAGGCAACCAGGAAGAAATCGCGGATCAGATCAAGCCTGTGCTGCAAGATCGCAACGTCAATCCCGAAGAGATGGCCTACTACGTGCGTAATTTTGCAGGCTGGCTCAACATCCAGTACCGCGTGGCAGGCGACCTGACGATCCTCAAAAGATTGCTGGCAGCACGCTATCCGGTCATCGTCGAAAGCGTCACCGGCCTCGACCCCAATGATGCCCTGGGCCCCAGCGACGACCTGTGGGCCGCTCACTACCTGCTGCTAACCGGCTATGACGATGCCTCCCAGACCTTCACCATCCAGGATTCCTATCATGGCGCAGATCTGACTATTTCCTACGAGCAGCTCGAAGCCGAGTGGGAGCCGTTCAACAACCTTTACATGCTGCTCTACTTCCCCCAGAATGAAGTCGAACTACAGTCCTTGCTGGGTGCAGATTGGGACCCCGACGCCAACCGCCAGCGCGCGTTGGTCGAAGCCCAGGCCGCTACCGCAGCCAATCCAGGTAACGCCTATGCCTGGTTCAACCTGGGCAGCGACCTGGTCTACTTCGAGCGCTACAGCGAGGCCGCCCAGGCCTATGACAGATCCCGCGATACCGGCGATTGGCCCATGCGCATGTTGCGCTACCAGTTCGGTCCTTTCTTGGCTTATTTCCATTCCAACCGCATCGACGACCTGCTCGCGCTGACCGACTACGCCCGCGGCGTCACCGAAATGTCCGAGGAGGCCTGGTTGTGGTACGGCTGGGCGCTCTATCGCCAGAACGACTTCAAAGGCGCCAAGGCCGCCTGGCAGAAAGCGCTCTCCATCAACAACGCCCCCTATGTGGACGCCCGCAATGCCCTCGAATACGTGAAATGAAACCATGACAAAAAACCGCGTTGCTTTCATCCTCTTGACTTTCCTCCTCGCCGCTTGCAGTTCTCGTCTTCCTCTGGGGGCCCCCTTCGGGAATGATAAGGGGTTAGGGGAAGTCCCGCAAAGCGGGATGGGGACAACCACTTCCGCGCCTCCCACCCAAACCAAGCCTGCCACCGTTTCGACGGCGATTCCCGCACCGACAGCGCTCCCGCCTACCTCTGTGCTGCCAACGGAGATCCCGACCGAAGCCGCCTCCACCCGGCGCACCTCGCCCGTCGACGGCATGCCGCAGGTCTATGTGCCAGCCGGGAGCGTGCGCATGGGCGGCCTGGATGTCCACGCCGATGATCGGGACGAACTCCCTGCTCACGATGTTTCATTGGATGCCTTCTGGATCGATCAACTGGAAGTCACCAATGCCATGTATATGCTGTGCGTGCAGGCCGGTGCCTGCCTGCCGCCGAAAGACTGGGCCTCGGATAAGCGCCCGACCTACTTCAACAAGGAAGAGTTCAAGGATTACCCGGTGGTACACGTCACCTGGGAACAGGCCGGCGCTTATTGCGCCTGGGCGAAGCGTCGCCTGCCCACCGAGGCGGAGTGGGAACGCGCCGCGCGCGGCGATGATTTCCGCAACTACCCCTGGGGGGATGAACCGCCAAATGAATTGTATGCCAATTTCAACCGTTTGGTGAACGATACGAACCGGGTCGGCTCATATGCTGCGGGAGCCAGCCCGTTTGGCGCGTTGGACATGGCCGGCAACGTCTGGGAATGGGTATCTGACTTGTATGCGACCGAGTACTATAAAACTTCGCCGGGACATAACCCCACCGGTCCGGAAACATCCTCTACCAATCTGCGTGTCATCCGTGGCGGCTCCTTCCAGGACGAATGGGTGGACCTGCGCGTTTCGAAACGGGGTGAAGCCCTTGGGCCTCACCCAGACGCGTCGTTCGATGTTCCGGATCGCGAGGGGGAACACTCATCCAAGATTGGCTTCCGCTGTGCGGCAAGTGAATAATAGTTGGTGATACGTGCATATAGCTCTCTCAGGTTCTCAGACCCTGAGAGAGCATGTCATCAATTAATCTTCCTGGAAACTGTACCCACCCGGCCAGGTCTGGATCAGGTTGGTTTCTCCCACCTCTTCTTCCAACTTCTTGCGCAAACGATAAACCATGTTCTTGAGCAGGGACTGGTCATTCTCGCGTTGCGCTCCCCAGGCTGTTTGGATGATGTCTTCGCTCTGGAATACATACCCCGGCCTGCTCATCAGCAAGTGCAACAGGCGAAATTCCAGGTTGGTCAGGCGCACATCCTTGCCATTTTCGCTGACTGCCGAGCGGCGGGCAGGGTCGAGGCGCAGTCTATTTGTCCGGCGCGGAGACATGGGCTCGGTCCAGCTACGACGCGACCAGGCAGCGATCTTTGCCAGGAAGATGGAGGGGCTGATCGGTTTGATGACGCACTCATCCACCCCCGCATCGTAAGCTTCGAGGATCTCAGCTTCATTGTTGGTCGGCAGGAAGAGCAATATCGGGCTGGAACTCAAGGCGCGGAATTTCTTACACAGCGCAATCCGTTCCTGGTGGGAGGCGTTCACGTCGATGATGATCAGATCGGGGATATCCTCTACTGCCCGTCCCATGGCGCGTTGGACAGAAGTTTCAAGGATCGCCACCAATCCCTTTTCTCGGATCATATATCCCCAGATTGGTGCGGTATCAGTCTGGTCACAGACAACGAAAACACGCAAAGCAGCTTGGGAATGAGATAGGTCAGTATTTGCCATATACACGCTTTCTAATGCAATTGTAATGCTAACTACCTATATTATATGCAAGAATTGGTAAATTTGGTAACAGAAAGTCACAAAATAGTACTAATATGTTACCAATGGGTGATACAGAAATTTTCGCCCTGACAATATACTCAAGAAAGATATAAAGATTAGGAGGCTTACCATGAAGAAACTACTCCCCATTTTCCTGACAATGGCATTGTTTATTTCTGCCTGCCAGTTGGGTGGAGGGGGCGCACCGACTGCAATCGCACTACCAACCGGTGCCCCTACCTTAACGCCTATCCCGTTGAATCCAACTGCTGAAGCATCAAGCGGGAATGAAGAAGCCGGAAGTGAGCGCAATTCATCCGCCGATGGTATGATTCAGGTTTACATTCCCCAAGGCTCCTTCCAAATGGGTGGCATGGACACGCGCGCGTCTGCCGATGAGAAGCCAGTTCACAAAGTCGACATGAAAGGGTACTGGATCGATAAGGTCGAAGTAACAAATGCAATGTACATGCTCTGTGTCCAGGCAGGCGTATGTAACCCACCTCAAAACGTTACCTCAGAAACCCGCCAGTCTTACTTCAACAATCCTGAGTTTAACGATTTTCCGGTTGTCAATGTTACCTGGGATGATGCCAGGAAGTATTGCGAATGGGCTGGCCGCCGGCTGCCAACCGAAGCCGAATGGGAGTATGCCGCTCGCGGAAATACGGTCAACAACTATCCCTGGGGTGAGGACAAGCCGGATGGCACCCGTGCCAATTTCAATTACATGCTTGGGGATACAAACCGGGTGGGCAGTTATACATCGGGCGCCAGTCCGTTTGGCGTGTTGGATATGGCAGGGAACGTTTTCGAATGGACCAAAGATTACTATGACGCAGAATACTACGCTAGTGGTCCTGCCAACAACCCGGGTGGCCCGTTGGCTCGTTCAGCTTATTTCAAGCGCGTGGCGCGAGGCGGTTCCTATGCCGATGGGGAAGCCGAAATCCGCGTGGCGAACCGTGCAGCAGTACTAGGCCCCAATTTTGACGCCGAACTTGGAAGTTCAGCTTACCTTGGCGACTTCTCGCCCAGAATTGGGTTCCGCTGCGCATCTGATTGACAATACCATTTCATGCAAACAGCCGCTGAAGAATTTCGGCGGCTGTTTTTTTACCGCTTCTTGCATCAATTTCCGAACTTACTTGTTCCATTTGGCTCAAAGAGGGTTGGAGCAGTCAGGAGTGATTACGGTTTGAGTCGAAAAAAGCGTAATCAGTGAATGACTGATTACGCTTGCGGCGAAGTTCTTTAACAAATCAGATGTTTTCCTGAAGGCGATGACGAACCCGGCCAAGTACTCGCAGGTTGATCAGGGTATAGATGAGCGTATTGATGTTAGCGATAGCTTTGCCATTGCGAATGTGAGGGCGCTCGATGCCAAGATCAACGGCCTGGCTGTTGATACGCTCTACAGCGGTACGCTGTTTGTAGATCTCTTTGTAAGCCTGACTGTTGCGATCCAAGGTGTAGCGCAGGCGTGCGCCGATGCTGGTGGGCATGGTGGCAATACAACCGCCTTTGTCCCAACGCTCGTGGTTGACAGGGCAGGTTTCGACAGGCTCAACCCGGCGGGCATATGCGTCAGAGCGCAAAGGGCAGATGTACTTGCCACGTTCGTGTTCGATAATGGTCACAGTGCGGTCGGTGTAAGTGAACTGGAGTGGCATGGGCAGTCCAGCCGCACACAAGGGAAGACCTTCCATCGAGAATTGGCGTCCCTTGGCTTTGTAACCACCTTTCTCGGAAAAGGGCACAGCGGCAAAAGCGCCCGGATCATCGTCTCGATGGAAGTAATCG
>JAFGKO010000116.1 GCA_016928525.1 Anaerolineales bacterium
ACCAGGATTAGTGCGAGCATGAAGTCGCTGCAAGCCCATTTTCTCCAGTTGAGCGTTGCCCGTCTCAATCCGCGAACGATGCGCGTCGATCAGGGCCGCATCTTGTGGGGTATTGCCGCTCATATTGCGCCGCTGCTCTAGGAATGAGGCGCACGCGACCATGAAGGTAGCTCAATGGCTGGTCTTGGTCGCTGATGTAGCCTTTGTCAGCCACGACCGAGCTGCCTTCAGGCAACGGACTGAGCAAATCTTGCACCAGGGTCAACTCATCCCACCTGACAGGCAACAATTCAAAGGTGACAGGAATATCTGCCGTATCACAGACCCGGTGCAGCTGCCAGGCGAAATAGAATTCGCGTTTGCTGACACAGTAGCCCAGATATTGATCACCTTGAACCTTACGGCAACGCTCAGCACGTACGCGCTTACATACAGGAAGGGGCATCGTATCAATCACAAACACCTTGCCCGTGGCCAGCAATTCACCCAGCAAACTCACGATAATCATCAAGACGTCCTGCAAGGCATGCAAACGACGATTGAACCGCGATACGCTCAATTTGGGCAGATAGTGTGTTTGCTGCAACATACACAACGCTCGCTCATGATGATTTTGAAAATACTTGGCGGCCACTACAGCCACGGTCACTATCTCGGCGCTGCTGATGTTCGTCCGGCTATCGTCACGATGGTCCATGGCTTTCAACAGGTCATCAATCACGACATAACTCGTTACAATATAGGTGGCGTTCATGGCTTTCCCCCGTCTGATGGTCGTTTGGCAACTCCCATTCTAACGAGGGCGGCGTGAACGCCTTCAACTAGCAATCAAGGTTCGATTCTGGTTGATAATATACAGGATAATCGCTCTGTAAACTGTCAAATCGTGCCAAAATGCTCAACCCAGCGCGAGGAATTGCATACCTGTGATCCAGCAACACGCCCGGCAACATGCCAAGTCCAACAGCATTATAGTTCAGTTAGTGATTGCCTTTGGCGTGGGGGTCTTGCTGGGAAGTGCCTCCGCCTGGTTTTCACCGATTTGGGTTCTGGTTCTTCTGCTTGCCATTCTGTTCACGTTTATCTCGCTAAAGCGACCGGAATTTGCCCTGCTCGCCATTCTGGTCCTGACCTCGACCGTTGTTTATGAGAGCCAGCTTCCCCTTCTCTCCTTTGGGGCCGGCAGTTTCCATATCTCAGATGCCATCCTTATAGCCTTGCTAGGAATGATTATTTTCCGCGCGGCGTTTGAACCAGAGTTTGAACTCAGGCGAACCCCGCTCGACCTCCCCTTGTTGGGTTTCTATGGCACGCTTGTGCTTTCAACGTTGATCGCGATGCTGCATTCCGGCCTAGATTTTAACTTGGCGCTGCGGGGCCTGCGGCCCATGACCTATTATTTGACGTTTTTTGCCATCACGAACCTAGTCCGCGAAGAACGCCAGCTTATGGTTTTGATTCACGGATTATTTTTGCTTGGGACGGTGGTAGCGGGTGCTATGCTGGCCCAATATCTGGTGGGTGCATCGCTGGTGTTGATTCCCGGTCGCGTTGAAACCTTGTCGATCAATTATGTTTCTTATGAAGGGATCGCGCGCATTCTACCACCGGGGCAATCCTTGGTACTGCTGGGATTCATTGGCGCAACGGCAGCGCTCGGATTGGACGACTTCAAATTTGGCAATTTCCTTAAGTTGGTCCAGCTCGGCTTGATGGGCATCGCGGTGATTCTTACGTTCAACCGGAATTTCTGGGCGATTGTGCTGCTGGCTCTGGCGCTGCTTTTTTTGCTCCTTAGGGATCGTGAGCGTCTGCGCGTCACAATCCGGGCGATCGCGGTGTTCTGTATTGGCCTGGCGGTGCTCGTGCTCATTTTACAGGAGCCGCAGTCGCGCCCGGCTAATGTGGTCAACGCTTCGATTGATCGTTTTACCAGCTTTCTGCCTGGACGATTGTCGGACGACGAAAGTTTGCGGTGGCGCGAGCGCGAATACGAATACGCTATTCCCCAGATTTATTCACACCCATTGCTGGGCCTGGGGGCAGGCGCTGAATACCGGCCCTTTGATCGCGATCTGGACTGGGAAGGCTTCAATGGACAGGCGTACATCCACAATGGCCATCTGTGGATCATGCTGGAAGGAGGTTTGTTGGGGTACGGCTGGCTATTCCTCCTGTCCATCCTTTTCCTGTTACGCGGACTCACGCATTGGCGCAGCGCGCCCAACAATTATCTCAAGGGGATTGTGCTCGGCTTTACCCTCACGTATCTGGGCACCATGATCAGCAACCTTGTCAATCCGATATTTGCACAGTGGATGTGGACCCCTGTGCTAGGACTGCTCATGGGCACGTGCGAAAGCATCTATTTCCTGAACCGAGAACCAAGTGCGTGACTATCGCGAACCAAGTGGCAACAACGAGATGCCTGAATCACTTCTTTCCCGATTCATAAAAGGGACCATTTCCGTAGGGTTCGGCAACGTGGCGCTCATGATGTTTGGCCTCATGAGCACGGTGATTGTGGCACGCTATGTACCCAAAGAGGATTATGGGCAGTATGTATTGATCATCGTGATCGCTTCGCTGCTGGCGCGTGTCAGCAGCTTTGGCCTCAATATGGCCCTGGTGAATTACATTATTAACTATCCGGATGAACTGCTCCGCCGCCAGATTACGAACACAGCCATCTGGTTCCGTGTCCTGACGATTTTTGCCACCAGCGCCCTCGCAATCTTCGTCAAGCCCGTGCTGGTGCTGCTGTTTGGGTCCTTTATCTCAAGTCACCTGATCTTTATCGCCTGTGTGTTTCTCGTTAACGGTCTGGCGGATATCTTCAAGGCTGTGTTGCAAGGGTTGTTCCGCTTCAAACACCTTGGCATGGCGAATATCATTTCAAGCGCGCTTAACTTCTGCCTGATTTTGGTCACAGTGGTGGGGTTTAACCAGGGACTTGTCGGGCTCGTCTTTGCCATTGTTGTTTCCCAGGCCGTCGCGTGCGCATTTATGGTGTATTCCATCCCGGTCAAAAAACGCATCGAACTAAATCGCGATATCTTGCGCAGCTTATTGCATTTTGGGTTTCCTCTGCTGATCAATGACATATTGAGTTTTTTCTTCAGCCGTATTGATACCCTCGTGATCGGGATTCTGCTCACGCCAGCCGACATCGCCAATTACGAAATCGCACGCAGGATTCCGGATACTCTTCGCAGCATGTTTGAAGCTTTCGGATCCGTCTATTTCCCCTTTATCTCGACGCTGTTCAAAGATAAGGATTCCGCCAGGGCCACGGAGCTGCTGAACAACTCCACGCGTCTGATAGGGGCGGCAAGTATTTTGGGCGCACTGCTGGTCGTTTTGTTCAGAGATCAGTTGGTGCGATTGTTGTTCTCGGCTGAGTATCTAGCCAGTGCGCCTGTCTTCGCTTTGTTGATGGTCACGATCAGCGTGGCTTTTGTGAGTAATATTATGGGGACTTCGATCGTGGCGGCAGGTGACACCAATAAACCCGCGATGATCAATGCTCTGCATTCGACAGTCACCCTCATTGGAAATCTGGTATTCATCTGGCCGCTGGGCATTTTCGGAGCAGCCCTTGCGAACCTGGTCGGTACCGTCGTCGCCAATCCGGTCAACTTGTTCTTCATCAGGCGGCATGGTATTTCTGCTAAGATTGAGGCTTACCTCAAGCCGTTCCTGATTTTTGGTGTCCATGTCTTTTTGTTTGAGGTGTTTGATCTGACCTCATTCCTCCAGAAGCTGGCCCTTATTTTGACGTTTATTGCATCGAACCTCTTTATGTCCGTCATTACCCGGCAAGAGCTTCTGGTGCTGAAACAAGAGATGTGGTTGGTAACACAAAGCTTTGTCCGACGCCTAATTCCCAGGAACTCGAAATCATGAAACTACTCGTGATCTCGAATTTTTACCCGCCGCATTTCCTGGGAGGCTACGAACTGCAATGCAGGCTTCATGTCAGCAACTTGGCAAATCGTGGCCACGAAGCTCTCATCCTGACGAGCCGGTGGAAAGGCGGAGACAAACTCGTTGATGACGGCGTCTATCGCCTGCTTCATCTCAGAAACGCTGTTGAAAGCAACCGGTCCCAAGACAGTACGAGAATGTCCTTGGCCATCCGGCGGAGAGTGAGTCAATTCAAGTGGTTGTGGACATGCCGGAAAAACTACGACATCACAGCCGGCTTGATAAACGACTTCAACCCGGACTCCGCCTACATCTGGAATATGGAGTATGTCTCACTCGCGCCTGTGCTGGCGGCACATAACTATTCCATCCCAACCGTGTTCCGCGTGAGTGATTATTGGCTACGTCGGCTTCAGGTCGAGATCGGCCTGGAGCCCAACCCGCTCAAGCGCCGTTTCCGAGCAGCCCTCGCCGGGCTGCAAAATTGGAGCGCTCTTCAGTTCGATGACATGGTGATGATCAGCGGGTGGGTGAAACAGCGCTACCTAGAGGTTGGCTTTGGTGAAAACACAATGACCGTGG
>JAFGKO010000117.1 GCA_016928525.1 Anaerolineales bacterium
AGGCCGATTGGACCGCATCCAAACACGCCCACACTCATCCCCGCGCGAAGTTTGCCCAGATCAACTGCATGGATTGCCACGCCGAGCGGCTCGAGCAGCGCGCCATCGGCGAAGGACAGGGAATCGGGTAACGGAAACAGGCAACGGGTCGGAAAAGACGCGCGCTCACGCAACGCGCCATCCGTTTCGCCGTGTCCGGCAAAAATCATGTTTTCGCAAAGATTTGGATGTCCGCGTTCACAGAATTCACAATGCCTGCATGGTATCGCGGGGTCAACCGCAACACGTTGACCGTTCTCTGTTTCACACGCGAATTCATGTCCCAAAACCAGCGGACGTTCCAATTTGGCATCGCCAATCTCCCCCTCACTGAACCAATGTAAATCCGATCCGCAAATGCCTACCGCTTTGACTCGCACCATTGCCTCGCCAGTCACAGGGTCTGGCTCAGGCTCAACATGCAAACGGAGCTCTCCATGAGCGTGCAAGCGTACGGATTTCATTAACTTCCATTCCAGTCATCAACACTTAATTATGAAAATAGACATCCCAACCCAAATACTTGCTCATGCCTTCGTTGAGGATGGAAGCACATTGGGATGGGTTGATGGCTACATGATGCTCGAAACCGTTTTCGCAAATATAGGCGAGCAAATTCTGCAGATTAGGGATTTCAACAACGCCGTACCCGCCAAACGTTTTGAGCGGGTCATTCGTCAGGCGGCCCTCGCCCAGGTAGATTTGCACATTCCCTTTGAATTCGTCGGTAGATGCCCGGCAGTAGGTGAAAGGCATGGCACGGACGCGGCCAACAACCGTGCCAAAGGTGTTTTCCTTGCCTACCGTGCCAGCGATTATGGCCTGGTAATCCATAACAGGAATATCGTCGGCGGAGATTGTATTATCGACAAAAATATCTTTTGGCAGATTCGAGCAATGGAAGATGACAGCCTTATCCGGATCGTCGCCGTAGTTATTATTCCAATCAACGATGGCGCTGGGTTTGCCCGTTGCCAGGACCATGGCATACATGCCGACCAAACCTGCGATATCCGTTTCACAGGCAGATGGCATCAGGCTGTTGCTCATCATGCTCATCAATGTGCAGGGGACTACGCCGTAAAATTCCTCCATGGCCGTCCAGCACTGCAAGGCGCTAGCCGCCAGGCCGTTTTCGATCATCCACCCTTCGATGACGACGCCTAGTTTGGCCATCTTCATTAATGGGTCGGAAGGTATACCTTTGGTGGATACGTAAGCTTGAATCTCATCGACCTTTGTTTTCACCGCCGCTTCGGTATCTGCCAGCTTTTGTGCCCGGCCAAAGATTTCGGAGAGGTCGATCGTCTCAACTGAAATACCCGTCCGTTCCAGGAGCTTTTCGCTGTAACGCACTGTCTTGAAAGCTGCTGGGCGTGCCCCAATGGCTCCCAGGCGAGCCGACTTTAATCCGCGCAGCATGCGGCACATCCCGGCAAAATTGCGCAGGTCTGTTCGGAAGCTATTGCTTTCCGGATCAACCGTATGCAGTGCCGTCAGGGAATACTTAATCCCATATTGGTTCAGATTATTGCAACAGGACATCTTGCCGCAGAAGGAATCGCGCCTATCGGCTGCGGTCATCTTACCGACTTCGTCGGGAAAGGCCTGGATAAGTACAGGGACGTTCAAGTCAGCCCAGCGCAAGGCATTGGCAATGGCGGTCTCTTCACCAAAATTGGGTAATGTCACCAGAACACCATCGATTTCATCGCGGTGCGCCTTGAATAAATCCGCGCAGTTTTGGGAGTCTGCCAGGCTGAAAACTGCTCCGTATTGGGTGTCCTCTGGTGTCAGGCAGATTACATTGATCCCTTCCTGTTCCAGCACGTTTAGAATAGTCTTGCGACCACTGTCACACAAATGCGAAGGGAAAAAGCCTCGATTGCCGACAATCACCCCAAGTGTGACTGGTCTGAGTTCAGTTCTCATGATTACCTCATCATCCTAATGATGTTATTTTTCGGTAATGTCGATCGCATAATTCGCAAATAGTCGCGCCTTTCCAGTCTCCACACTAAGCATGATATATAAGCCTCTGACTTCTTGAGGAACCGCAACCACGGTCGACCATTCCGCCTTAGCGCCTGCTGGAGTGATCGGTACGGACACAATATCCGGGGTTTCATAAAATCCATAGAGAATACCATCCTGCCCGATTACAGGCGGGTTGCCAATATGAACGTAAGTAGCGTATTCACCGGGATTGAGGGTTTCCCACGAAAACTGCAAACCGTTATCCGTGCGCTGGACATCCGTAAGAGTAAGAGTAACTTTATTGAGTGCAACGATCTCAGTATCAATTTTTTGGGCCAACCCCTCGGCCTGTTCGGTAAGCGGATATGCCAGATCCGTGACAACTTCGTCCAGGTTTAATTCCAACTCATCGTCGACTTTATTCTTGTCCTGTTCATAATAGTTATATTGCCCGGTAACGTAGGTATAAGGGATAGAAAGTTTCGAGCCGGGTGCAGCCTCCGCACCTGCGCACTCCACATAAATAAGCTGAAGCATGGGTTCCCATTTTGTCCCCGCGATGTATCCGCGCATCTGGAAACCCGGCGCCAGGCGGTGTCCTCCCGTGCTGACATAGACCGTATCACAGTTTGTGGTTTTGCCTCCACTGGTAAGCACGGCAGGCTTGCCTTCAATGGTTTTCATTGCGCTCCAATCGCCAGTTTCATTTCGTATGGTGATATCGATGTGCAAATCTCCGGCCTCAGATTTTCCGATGTTCGTCACCACAGCACTCCAACCGTTTGATCCTTTACCTGCTGTGCCCGAGGTTTCTATTCCTTCGGGCAATACAATATAGGCACAAGCATAGATAACCATTATATAAGCCAGGAGGGTTGGTACCAGCACTCTCTTGATGATCATTTTCTCTCTCCTTTTACGGCGCTGCAGTAAACTTTGGAAGAATCGGCCTGATGATCGAAAGAGTATAGCCGTACTCAGGCTGCATATCTACGCCGCCATCTACAGCAGTTACGCTCTTTACCTGGTCATTGTAGGATATGGTCAGGTAGTGTGCGTAACATTGCCGGCAGGGGTTGTGGTAGGTGCTGAACATTTTTTCTGTAAACCATCCATATTCATCACTGGCAGTTATTAAGATCCTCTCAAGTTCAAGCGGATCTACTTGCGCTTCTACAGGTTCATTGCCTGCACCATTGTCAGCAAAGATGCGTCCATCCGGGTAGATAGCATATAATTCATCGACACAAGCAGTTCCGGCAGTTCGGTTGTAAACAATAACTGCCCCATCCGCTATAAAGCTGGCGGCTTCTTCTTCCCGGAAGGGAGCTATCTCACAAGCGGTGGCAGCCATGGTTTCAGTCCCGTTGCCATTCCTCACCTGGGGAACGAAGACGATCGCAAGCGCAATCAGAATTACAACTCCGCTTCCTGCCAGCACCTGTCTTCGTCTTCGTAGACGAGCGGTTGCTAATGCTTGGGGATCTTGGATCCGTTTCCGACCTTCTTTACGGGCAGCCAGGACACTCTGCACGCCAATGAAGACCAGCATTAACAGTCCGATGACAATTTTTGTCCACCAGGAACTCAGTGAGCCTATGAACTGGATCAGGGTTTGGGTGATGGCAAGAACTAATACACCAAACAACGTACCAAAGACATATCCTGAACCTCCAGTCAGCATCGTACCGCCGATGACCACGGAGGCGATCACGTCCAGTTCAAAGCCAGTAGCATAAAATCCATGTCCGGATGCAACGAAAACACTCCAATAAACGCCGGCCAGCGCTGAACAAAATCCGTTGAACGCGTAAACCAATAATTTTGTGGTTTCGACTGGCAAGCCCATTAATCGAGCGGACTGTTCATTTCTGCCTTCATTGCCTCCGATAGCGTAGACTGTACGACCGAATCGGGTATAGTGGGCGATAAATATTGCTATCCCAAAAAGGATAAATGCAACCACCACAAAAATGGAGATAAATGGCACAGGCTTGCCTTGACTCATAGCAAGTTCAGTCCAACCCGGAATCAAGAGTTTGGTCTGCCCAAGGATCTTATAGATACGGTTATCAATTGCGATGGCGTCGTCGCTGATGAAGAAGCACATCCCGCGGGCAAACCACAATCCCGCCAGGGTTGCAATGAACGGCTGTACCTTCATATAAGCGATGAAACTGCCCATAATGGAACCCAGGGCTGTGCCCATAACCAACATAAGCAGGATAACCAGCCAGGCGTTCATGCCTTCTCGCAGCAATGCTGCACTCGCGACCGTTGTCAAGGCCACCACGCCGGCAACCGACAGATCAATGCCGCCCGTAAGAATGACGAACGTCATTCCTATAGCGCTAATGAAGGTGTAAGCATTGTTTCTGAATAAGTTAAAGAAAACCTGTGGATTACGCATAGCCGGATAGAGGATTGCTCCAACTACGTAGGCAACCACTACCAGTGCGGCTGTTGCCGAGATTGGAATGAACCTTCGGTTTTTGGTCACAAAAGTGTTGATTGCTTGTAGCATAGCTAGACCTCTTTCCGTTCGGCAGCGATCTTCTGGAAGAAGCCTCTGACCTGTTCTGAATACAGGAGGATGACGAGGATAACTACAACGCCTTTGATTGCCTGAAGAGCAAAAGCCGGGACACCGATGGCATACATGGATGTGTTGACAGCCTGCATAACCATCGCGCCGATGATGCTGGCCAGGATGGAGAAACGCCCGCCTGCCATGGATGTCCCGCCGATTACCACCGCAAGGATGGCATCTAATTCGAGGGCTAAACCGATGTTATTGGCATCCGATGTTTTGATATTCGCACTGGCGACCAAACCCGCAACCCCGGCGCAGAAGCCGCAAAACGTATAAGCCAGCAACTTGATCTTTCGTTCGCTGATCCCGCTGAAAAAGCTGGAGCGAGAATTGATGCCGACCGATTCGATGAACATGCCTATGGCTGTCCTGCGGGTAAGAAGCCAGGTGAGCGCGTATATAAAGGCCACCAAGTACAGGGCAAACGGCAGGACGATCCATCCCTGCCCGATAAATGCATACGGTTCGTAGAAGATTTGGATCCTTACCCCATTCGTGATCAACTGGGCAATGCCGCGCCCGGCGATCATCAGGATCAGGGTGCCCACCATGGCTTGAATTCTCACGTAGGCAACCAGCACCCCATTCCACAGGCCGCACATTGTAGCAACAAAGAGTGTCACAAGAATGACCAACCAGAGCGGCAAATAGGTGTAAGTGGGATCCATGACCAATCTCTGGAGTTCGACGGTCAGTTCTTTGCCGATCACCCAGGGGTTCATCATCAGGGCTGCAACTGAAGCGGCAATTGCCATAACGGCACCCACCGAGAGATCCACTCCGCCAGTGGCAATGACCAGCGTCATGCCGATAGCCAGCAGGGCTACTGTCGAACCGTTCCGCAGGACGTCAATCAGGTTCCCATACAGGTTGCCATCTCTAATCTCTATCCTGAAAAAATTTGGGACGAGGATCAAGTCGATGATCAGGACGAGCGCAAAAGCAATCAATGGAAAAAAGAGCCTGTTCTCGGTGACTCTTCTCAAGTTGAAGGGGGCTTGCGGTTTCTTCATGATTCACTCCCTGCAATCGCTTGCATGATGGTGTGTTCGTCCACCTCACCGGTAAACTCAGCTACTTTCTCGCGTTCGCGTAACACGGCGATGCGGTGGCAAGTACGCAGCACTTCCTCCAGTTCAGAGGAAATAAATACGCACGCCTTGCCTTCCTCTGCCAGGGAAAGCACCAGTTTTTGAATCTCGGCCTTGGTACCCACATCGATCCCACGGGTAGGTTCATCCAAGATAAGTACCTGTGGATTTGTGGCCAGCCACCTTGCCAGAATGACTTTCTGCTGATTGCCGCCACTCAGATTTTTTGCTGGTTGATCAGGTGAGGGCGTTGCAATTTTTAGCATCTCGATGTATTTGTCTGCAATGGCGTACTGTTCTTGCGCGCTCAGATGCCTGAACCAGCCCTGGTTCGCTTGTATAGCTAGAACGATATTTTCTCTAACGGTAAGATCATCTACAATTCCTTCAGCTTTACGATCTTCCGGACAAAGGGCCACACCACGTTTGATTGATCCGAGAGGGCTGTAATCATGGACCGTCTTGCCATTGAATTCAATCGAGCCTGTATCCGGTTTTTCGGTACCGAACAAAATACCCGCCGTCTCTGTGCGTCCTGAGCCGAGCAGGCCTGCCAGGCCAACCACTTCCCCGGCGTGCAATTCTAAATCGAACGGTGAAATAGCTCCTGCCCGACCCAACCCCTTGGCCGTCAATATCGCCTCACTTTCAATATGTTTGCTACTTTCCAATTTGACCTTTGTCATCTCATCAAGTTCGGCCAGGATGCGGCCGATCATTTTTGCAATCAGTTCGATGCGTGATAGTGATGCGGTGTCAAAAGTTCCGACTAGCTTTCCGTTCCGTAAGACAGTAATCCTGTCTGAAATTTCGTAAATCTGTCCAATGAAATGGGTTATGAAGATAATGCCTACTCCGTCTTCTCTAAGTTTTCTCATCACCTTGAATAATTGCTGCGTTTCGAGTGCATCCAAGCTGGATGTTGGTTCATCCAGGATCAGGATCTTCGCAGATGCGATGTCAAGAGCTCGTGCAATAGCCACCATCTGCTGAATGGCTACTGTGTATGTGTCTAGTGGCTGGGTGACATCGATTTCAACGCCAAGTAAGCGTTGTAGTACTTCCGCGGCCTCAGCATTCATCCTCGCCCAATCAATGCTGCCAAATCTTTGGGGTTCCCGTCCAAGCAAAATATTTTCTGCTACAGTCAGGTTCATACACAAATTGATTTCTTGATAGACAGTGCTGATACCAAGAGCCTGAGCATGTTTTGGCGATCGGGCGTGAATCTCTAGACCGTCCAGGATAATCTTGCCCGCATCAGGCCGATCCACTCCGGTCAACACTTTGATCAAGGTAGACTTGCCGGCACCGTTTTCTCCTACCAAACAGTGAATTTCGCCTCTCCTCAGGGTAAAGTCAACGCTTTCTAATGCTTGTACGCCCGGGAAGGACTTACTGATACCTTCCATTGTGAGAATGTAATCATTCGCTTCGGACATGCTTGCCTACCTCTTCGATACAATGTGTTTCGGTTGGGGAGCGGTGCATTGCACCACTCCCCAATCATTTTCGTTCTAGACCTTAATTAGCGACTTGTAAAGAGTCGCTAAATCAAGTCCATTAGTACGTGCGACCAGCAGTGATTTCCTCGAGATTCGGGTCATCGGCGCGGAACACGCCTTCCTGCGAAGGAACCCACTTGGGCAGTTCTTCGCCATTTGCAGCCTTCAGAGCGGCTTCATAGACCTGCGGAGCGAGTAGCGGGTTGCATTCCACGGTCACGTTCAGGTCGCCAGCGAGCATGGCTTTGAAAGCGTTGCCGGTGGCATCTACCGAGAGGATCTTGACATCCACGCCGGGTGTCAGGCCAGCCTCTTTGAGCGCTTCAATAGCGCCGAACGCCATCTCATCGTTCTGGCCAAATATGCCCTGGACGTCCTGGCTTTCCTTCAACCAGGCTTCAGTAACTTGCTTACCTTCAGTGGCACTCCAGTTGCCGGTCTGGCTGTTGGTAATTTCAATACCACATGCGCCCATGCCCTCACGGAAGCCCTGGCCGCGGTCTTTGGCAGCGGATGAACCCACGTTGCCAACCAGTTCCCAGACTTTCTTGCCTTCCATGCCCTCCAGCAACTTGCACATCTCCTCAGCAGCCTTGCGCCCTTCCAGAGCGAAATCGGAGCCGATGTAAGTGACATACAGGTCTTCAGGGGCATCGATGCGGCGGTCTTCGATGACAACAAGCTTGCCGGCATCCTTAGCTTCCTGTAGAACCTCTTCCCAACCGGTTGTCTCGAGTGCAGCAAGGACAATGACGTTCACTTCGGGATCCTGGTTGAACTGGTGGAAGCCTGCAACCTGCTTTGCCAGGTCATTCTGTGAATCGTAGAATTTCAGGGTCAGGCCCAATTGTTCCGCAGTTTCCTTGAAGGAAGCGGTGTTGGCAGCGCGCCAGCCACCCTCGGAACCGGTTTGCAGGAATCCGACAACCAAATCGGAATACTGACAATTGGGTGCGCAATCGAGGCCAGCTTTTGGCTTCTCAGGTTCGGCTGGTGCAGCTGGCGCCGCAGGCTGGCAGGCTACCAGGACCATCGCGGCAACGACGAACAGAAAAACGAGTTTTTTGAAGCGAAACATGATCTTCTCTCCTTTTGGATTTTGTTTGGTTCTCCTTACGGAGATGTGTGCGATATAATTTGGCCGTGCGATGTCGCCCTTGATTCTCAAGAGCCAAGTCGCTCGCCTGGAAGTGCTTGCTTGGAGACGCCAATCACTAAGCGGGCACTTCTCTTTTCGATCTCGAACATTATTTCCCATTCACCTCCTTTTACTACTTCTTTAATGAACTTTGCCGTACAACTAAAGTCGGTGCTAACATAATGGACTTTGGCCGTACGGGTTCATGTTCGTGCCAGCCAGATTCTATGATTTTGATGATTTCTTCCACAGCCACTTCACCAACGTTAAATAGATCCTGTTGTATTGTTGAAAGTGGAGGCCAGAAGAACGCCGATTCGGGAATGTCATCAAAACCAACAACCCCCAGGTTGTCAGGAATCCGCAGGTTATTTCGACACGCATATTGCAGCACGCTTAAGGCCATTTGATCGTTGGAAACAAAAACCGCATCCATCTCAGGGTAATTTTTTAGAAGCTTTTCAATTGCTTGCAAACCACTTGCAGAAGACCAGTTTCCCTCTACCCATTGTTCATCCTTAACTTCAATGTTCGCTTCTTCCAACATATCTTTCCATGCAGCCATACGCTCACGAGCTTCCCACCAGTCCAATGGACCTGAGATATGCCCTATGTGGCGATATCCTTGTTCGAATAAGTGTGACATGGCCAATTGTCCGCCAAGATAATTGTTGATAGATACGATACAGATATTTTCGTGCGACTTCATAGCCAGATAAACGATGGGGATGTCTAAATCTAGCGATAATTGATTGACCCAGGTTCGATTCTCTCCTACCTCGGGCACAGCCCAGATAATTCCATCGACGTGGCGGGAAAGGAATGTCTGGAATATTGGAGCAACATTGTTAGCGTTAAAGTGGGGGAGTTCTTTTAGTAATAGAGAATAACCAGCTTTTTCCGCTGCGCCGGTTATGCCACTCAGAGTACGTGATGGGCCTATGTACTTTAATCCAGCGGTAACTACCCCCAATGTGTAACTGCGTTGGCGAATCAAACTACGAGCTAGTGCACTGGGTTGGTAGCCTAAATGATCAATGATTTCTTGAACGCGTTTTCGGGTTTCTGGGGAAACATCCGGTCTGTCGTTGATAACACGCGATACAGTTTGTGTAGACACCCCCGCTGCAGAGGCAACTTCCTTTATCGTTGCTCGCCCAGACTTTAGATGCATTAATAGTGCTCCTGGCTTCCCGTTATCGATAACGGGATCGATAACGGGATCGATAACATCATAGTAGCATAATGCCAAGTGGGATTCAAGCGACGAATGTCACAAAATCGATATGACAACTTCTCTGGGGATTGGGGCAATGCACCCATTTTGATTTAGAATGTTTCCAGCAATTTTCTTGATTTGGGGTACATCCCGTGCGAAATACCTTGTGCGTAGAAAAATGTTGGTGAATGTGATCTCAAGCACCATGCAATTACTTGATCCAAGTAAACAAACAATTGAGTACATCGAATCCTGTCTGTATTGGTGCAAGCAGAACGGGCTGCGTGTCATCCTAGATCTGCACAAAATGCCGGGTTTCGCCTTTGACGAGCTTGATAAGGCCACCTTGTTTGAAAGTCCCATTTTGCAGGAAAGATTCATCAACTTATGGATAGCTATTGCCCGCCGCTTTGCTGGCCATATGAACTGATGTGTTATGCAACTTTGGCGATGAACATCTTTTCTATTCGTTCATAAATGTTGCCCAATGGGCTACACCGATCACACCGGCATTATCCCCCAACTGTGATGGGACAACCTCCACCTGCTCCACCGGCATCACATATACGCGCTCACGGAGGGTGCGGCGGATGGGCCCAAGTAACAACTCGCCCGCCCGCGCCACGCCGCCGCCGATGATAATACGCCGGGGACCGATGGAGGCACAAATACTGGCAGCCGCGATACCGATATAAAAACCCGCTTTTTCGTAAATATCCCTGGCAATCTCATCGCCTGCTTCAGCCGCCCTGGCAATCAGTTTCGGGGTGATACGGTTCAGGTCGTATTCGCACAGCTCGGCGATGCTCGTCGTCAGGCCCTGGGAAACGGCTTTCATGCCCATGGCTGCAATAGCCGGTCCCGACGCATAGGCTTCGAGACAACCGTCGTTGCCACAGCCACAGCGTGGACCGTTGAAATCGATCATGGTGTGACCCAGTTCGCCGCCCGTACCGCCGATGCCAAGGTGCAGTTGGCCGTTGACCACCAACCCGCCGCCGATGCCAGTGCCAATGGCAAAGACGGCGACCGTATCCACGCCGCGGCCTGCGCCGAAGCGCCATTCGCCGTTCGTGATGGAGCGGACATCGTTCAACAGGGCAGTTGGAAGTCCGGTGAGGCGCGTGATGGTATTCCGCAGAGGCACATGCGGCCAGGTGCCGGGCAGGTTGGGCAGGAAGAGCGTCTCGCCCTTTTCCAGGTCCAGCACGCCGGGTACGCCGATACCGATGCCGCCGATCTCGTCCTTTTGCATATTGGCTTCCTCGATTACGCGCAGGAAAAGGTCGGCCATGCGCTTCATAACCGCTTCATGTCCATCCCGCGCCAGGGTGGGAATACTCATGTGACGCAAAACTTCCCCGTTCTCGACATCTACGATTGCAGCACGCAGGTTGGTGCCGCCCAGGTCACAGCCAATATATTTTTTCATCGCCGGAATCCTTGGAAAAGAAACGTCCCGAAGGATTTTTGCTCATACCTGAATTCGATCAAGCCTAACCTTCGGGACGTTTTGTTTTTTAGTGGAAATACGGTTTCAACACATCCCGCGACAGGTAGAAGCCCCGTTTTACAAGTTCCTCATCACCTTCGAAAGCGCGGTCTTCGTGCTCGATGCTGACCACGTAATCATAGCCGACGGCGGTCAGCGCGGCGAAGAACTTGCCCCAGTCCATGTCGCCCAGGCCGGGCAGGCGCGGAATCTGCCAGCCCATGCCTTGCGAGAGCACGCCATGGTTGTAGACACCTTCCCAGTCGATGTGCAGGTCCTTGGCATGGACGTGGAAAATCTTATCCGCAAACTCGCGCACCACGCGTTCGTAGTCGATCATTTGCAAAACCAGGTGCGAGGGGTCCAGGTTCAAGCCGAAGTTATCGTCGGGAATGATCTCCCACATCTTGCGCCAGATGGCTGGCGTGCTGGCCAGGTTGACCCCGCCGGGCCATTCATCGTAGGAGAAAATCATCGGACAGTTCTCGATGGCGATCTTGACGCCGTGCTCCTTGGCAAACTTGACGATGGGCGGCCAGATTTTGGCGTAATCTTCCAGGTTCTGCGGCACGGTCTTATTCTTGTCCTTGCCGATGAACGTCCCGACGATGGGCACTTCCAGCATTTCGGCGGCCTCGATGACCTTCTTCAGGTGGCCAATGACCGTTTCACGGTGCTCAGCTTCGGGGTGGAGCGGATTCGGGTAATATCCGAGCGAGGAAACCGTCAGTCCGTAGCCGTCCAGCATCACCCGGATGTCTTTGGCCTGGGCTTTGTCCAATTCAGTGACGTTGACGTGCGTAACACCCGCGTAGCGGCGAGTGGCTTTCTCGAGCGGCCAGCAGGCAATCTCGATGGCCTGGAATCCGCTTTCAGCGCCCCATTGGGCGGCCTGTTCGAGCGTGCTGCCGGGCAGGGCAGCGGTGAAGAAACCGAGTTTCATGGATACCTCCTTTGTCTTTTGTCACCCTCCCGAAGGACACCGGGACGGTGTGAGCGGTAGCGAAGGGTCTCCCTCGCATTGCTCGGAGATTCTCACCTGCACTGCAACAAACGCAGTGCGGTGCAAGTGTCGTTCCCTACGGTCGCTCACGCGTGCCTGCGCACGGTGCAGGCAGAATGACATAACATTATTTAACCTTAACCCATTTCCCTTCCTGCGCACTGCGCTCGATGGCCTCGCAAAGCTGCATTTCGTAATGACCATCGGCAAAGGTTGGGAAGTCGGGAGTTTTCGAATAATCGCCAGCCAGAATGTAATTATAGACTTTTGCATAGAGTTGCTTGAACGTATCGGGAAAGCCCTCGTTATGGCCGCCGGGATAGGAGGCGGTCGCCTGCGCCTCGGGCGAGAGCAGTGACGGGTCTTTCATCAAGACCTGGTTTGCCTCCGTCCGATGGCCAACCAACAACTCGTTGGGTCGCTCCGAATCCCATACCAGAGAGGATTTCGATCCGTTGATTTCGTAGAACAGCCGGTTCTTGCGTCCGGATGAAACCTGCGAGACCGTCAACACACCGCGCACACCGTTTTCGTAGTGCAGGATGATGGTGGCATAGTCTTCAGTGTGAATGGGCTGGTCAATGTAATCTTCGGGCGTCAGGATCTTGCCGGTGAAGGTTTCCAACGGCTTGGCGGGTTTCTTGCGGATTGGATGGAAGGTCTTGAAGTCCGCGTAGACTTCTTCCACGCGCAAGCCGGTGATGAAGGTCAACAAGTCCAGCCAATGGGAGCCGATATCGCCCACGGCCCGCAGGGTCCCGCCCAGGTCCGGTTCGAGACGCCAGTTCCAGTCAGTGGGGAAGAGCAGCCAATCTTGCAGGTAAGATCCCTGCAAGATGAAAATGTCACCCAGTTCCCCGCTCTGCACCATGCTGCGGGCCTGCTGGGCGAGTGGATACATACGGATGTTGAAGTTGACCGCGTTGACCAATTTCTTTTCCGCTGCCAGTTTGACCAGTTCAGCCGATTCCGCCGTATTCATTGACAGAGGCTTTTCGCAGACCACATGCTTGCCGGCCAATAAAGCAGCTTTGGCATGCGGGTGATGCAAATGGTTGGGCGTAGCAAGATGCACAACGTTAATCTCGGGGTCAGCCATCATTTCTTCGAGCGAACCGTAGATGCGCGGGATGCCCAGTTCAGCCGCCTTTTGTTCGGCTTTCTCTTTCGTGTTCTCAGCCAGTCCTAATACCCGGATGCCGTTGCGACGCAAAGCTTCGATATGGGCCGGGCCGATGAAGCCTGTTCCTGCAACACCCACGCCGATGGTATTTTTATTAAGTTGTGTGGTCATAAACAGAATCTCCTAATATGCGCCCGGCGCATCATCGGTTTTAGGTTCGACCTGTTTGCCTTCTTGCTGAGCTTTGAAATCATCCAGGATGGTGGCTGTAGCGGTCGCGCCACAACGGGTTACGCCAACGTCGATCACCTCCAGGATGGCCGGCAAGGTGCGCACGCCGCCCGCCGCCTTGACCTGCACCTTCTCGCTGACATTGGCGCGCATCAAGCGCAGATCATCGAGGGTTGCGCCGCTAGGGGCAAAACCGGTAGAAGTCTTGACCCAGTCTGCGCCAGCCGCTTCACACAGTTTACAGGCCGTGATTTTTTCTTCATCCGTGAGATAGGCGTTCTCGAAGATAACTTTGACCTTGACACCCCGCGCATGGGCGGCATCACAAACGGTTTTGATATCATTGCGGACGTAGTCGGTTTTGCCTGAGCGCAGTTGACCAATGTTCAGGACCATGTCCAGTTCGAGTGCGCCATCATCCATGGCCTTCACAGCTTCGGCAACCTTGATCTCGGTCAGGTTGCTGCCGTGCGGGAAACCCACTACCGTGCTGACCAGTACATCCGAATCTCTGAGCACTTCTGCTGCCAGTTTGACGTGACAGGGTTTTACGCAGACCGTGGCTGTATGGTACCGGGCGGCCAGTTCGCAACCCGCAACAACATCCGCTTCGGTCAATTCCGGCTTAAGCAGGGAATGGTCGATGACCTTGGCAAGTTGCTCGTAAGTGATGGTTTTGCTATTGAGTATAGACATAATGGCTCCAATTTACCCTCACCCCTGCCCCTCTCCCTCAGGGAGAGGGGTGAGGAAATAAAGTTACGATTTTTTCCAAAGATCAATCGGCTTCTTGACCTTTGGCGGGTCGTAGGGAAATTCAATTTTGCGTCCCTCGCCGGCCGATTGGTAGGCGGCATACATAATCTTCAAGACCTCACGGCCATCTTCGCCGGTTTCCATGCAGGTGACTTTGCCAAGCACGCTGTCGATGAAGTGCTGCATTTCCTGGGGGAAGCCATAGTTCCAGATTTCTTCGAACATAGTGAAGGTATAGCCCCTGGTCTGCCCGGCTTTTTCCACCACATATCCATAGCCTTCTTCTGAATAAGTTAACAACGAACTGCCGCGCAGCAGGTCGGCGCGCGTGTGGCCTTTTTTGCCGTAGATCTCACAACGGTCGTCCACGCCGCCGCCTTTGGCCCAGCTATTTTCGATCATGGCGACTTTATTGCCCTCGTATTCAATGATGGAATAGGAATGATCTTCGCCTTGCGTGCGTCCCTGGTGCACATAAGTGCCCATAAAGGCAGTCACGCTCTTGACCTTGGGTTTGCCCAACACCCAGCGTGTGTACTCGATTGAGTGGCAGCCCATGTCCAGCAACACGCCGCCGCCGGAACGGTTCACATCCCAGAACCAGGGCATGTGCGGACCGGGATGTTCTTCCGATTGCTTGGCCAGGAATGGCTCGCCAATGGCGCCTTCGTCGATCAGGGTTTTGGCGCGCACATATTTCGGGGCGAACAGTAATTCCTCTGCGTACATCAGCAGCACACCGGCCTTTTGGCAGGCCTCGATCATCTCATCCGCTTCTTCGAGCGTGACGCACAGCGGCTTCTCGATGATGACATGCTTGCCAGCCTGGGCTGCCGCCACGACCACTTCGCAGTGCAGGTCGTTTGGGATACCGATGTCTACGACCTCGATCTCTTTATCCTTCAGCATCTCGTGATAATCGCTATATGCGCTGGCGATCCCGCGCTCTTCAGCGAACTTCGCAGCGTTGTGCGGACTGGCAACTGCCACCACTTCTGCATTGCGCACCCAGCCCTTGAAAGCAGCATGGTGGATGTCACCGACGAATCCGGTACCGATCATGCCGACCTTGACTGTTCTACTCATGACATTCTCCTTCCTTCATTTCTCGGTGGTCGAGTAGCCCCGAGTGCCCACTTCGGCAAGCTCAGTGCAGGCTTCGAGGGGCGTACACTTGCACTGCACTGTGTTTGGCGCAGTGCAGATGTCGAGACCACTCATTTCTGTAAGTTGTTCGCTTTGGTATGCACTGTTGGTCTCGATATGGGCTGGAAATAATGCCCAACCCTACTCGACCAACGGACCATTTTTGTGAATAAGCGGGGCGCATCCGTCTATGGTGAGGGCTGCGTTGTATACTGCAATGAGCTTTGTGATGTAAACTTCGATGGGGCTGCAATGAGATGCAGCCCCGCTTATTTCCGAAATTATTGCCGCAAGGCACTCTGGCGGCCGTAGATAGAGATCAATACCAATAATGTAGCGCCTAATACCATGCGGCGGACGGAATCGGGCATCTGCATGGTGGTCAGCAAGCTGGTAATGAGTGTCAGCACAATGGCGCCTGCCATCGTGCCCCAGTAGCTGCCTTTGCCGCCCGAAAGCAGCGTCCCGCCGACGGCTACCGCCGCAATGGACGGGAACAAGTATGGCTGACCCAATTGGATGAGGACAACTCCTGTGTTGCCAACCAACAGGAAACCGCCAAACCCGGCCAGCGCCCCAGCCAATGAATAGGTGGCCAGGTTCGTCCAGGTCACGTTGACACCAGAAAGTTTGGCTGTGACCCGGTTGACGCCGATGGCAAACAGGTTTTTGCCAAACGTGGTACGTTCCAGCAACAGCCACATCAACACCCCAAAAATAAGCCAGATGACGATGGCTCCGGGTATGGGGATCGATTGCGAAATCGGGCGGGCGATCAAGCGGGTCATGATGGGTGCAATCTTCCCACTCACATTCCCATGGTTGACAACGATGATTGCCCCCGTGACCACGCCAGACATGCCTAACGTCATCACAAAGGGGGAGATTTTCAAGAAAGTAACACCGATACCGTTCAAGAAGCCAATAAGCGCGCCTACCACAAGCGAAATTAGCAAAGCTACCAACACTTTATCATCCTGGCCGCTGACATATACATAAGTCAAGATGGCTGTAAGCGTGACCACTGAACCGGCCGACAGGTCGATGCCCTCGGAGCCGCTGATAATGACCAGGGTCTGCCCTGCGGCGATCACACCCAGGAAAACTGCCAGCCGGACGATATTCGTCGCCTGCGCCATAGCGACATCAATGTCGCTGCCGTAGCTGTTGGGCAAAAAGCCGGATAATAGGAACAAGGCAATCGCCAGGATCAATGCGGCAACTGGAGGAGTGATGGTGAAACGTTTCATGCTCTCCTCCTGCGGATCAGATTAATGACACCGGGAGCAGCCAGAGCCACAACAATGATGGTCGCTTTGACCAGCGTCTCCCACCAGGTATCAATGTGCGCAAATGAGATGATATTCTGGATCAGACTGAGAGTGACCGCGCCCATCACCGGGCCGGCTACCCCACCGATACCGCCGCTAAAGGCGTTCCCGCCAATGACCACAGCAGTGATAGAGTTCAAAGTCATGGAGTTACCAATATCAGCATTGCCGGAACCGCTCAACATGGTAATGGCGATGCCGGCCAGTGCTGACATGAAGCCCGAGATGACATAGATGCTGAACTGCACTAGCGTCACCGGTACAGCCGTCTCGTAGGCTGCTTCTGCCTTACCGCCCACCGCGAAGAGATATTTCCCATAACGGGTAGAACTAATGTAAACCCAGGCCAGCAACAGGATGGCGATCACATAAAAGGCCAGAGGCAGGCTGAGGGGCGTCGTGACGCGATAAATGTTTGCAACGTCCGCAGGGATACCGCCTCCCGGATTCGGCAGGATGAAGAGCGCAAATCCGGCGTATAAGAAACTGGTGGCATAGGTGGTAATGATAGGCTGCAGGCGCAGGTATGCAATGAAAAAGCCGTTGATCGCCCCTGCAAATACGCCAACCAGCAGGGAGACCAGTATATATTGCCACATCAGTTCGGGCGTGCCATCCAACCCAACGCGGGTGGCCAGGATCGTATTGACAATAGAAACAATCCCACCCACGGAAATATCGATGCCGCCCCCGATCAGGACAATCGCCTGTCCAACGGACACCAGGATCAGCGGCAGGAATACGCGCATATTGCTGTTAAGCGTACCAAGCTCAAGCATATTGGGTTGCAGGAATAAATTAATTGCAATGGATAAAACCAACAAAATGAGCGGGAAGAAAGCCGGAAAGCGCGCCATCAGGAAATCCCAGGTGATGCGTTTTTTCATCGCTCTCCTCCGTCTGAAACACCCAGACTGGCAGCAACCAGGTTTTCTTTGGTCAGGGACTCACCCGACAACTCAGTTCGGATCGTACCATCATGCAGCACCAATACACGGTCACATAAACCAACCAATTCTTCGTCATCACTGCTGTAGAATAAAATTGTTTTTCCTTCTTCGCACAATTGGGTGAGCAGGGCATAGAATTCAGCTTTTGTACCCACATCTACGCCTTTGGTCGGATCATCCAGCAAAAGCAGCCTCGGCTTGCGCATCAACCATTTGCCGATCACCACCTTTTGCGCATTACCACCCGAAAGGCTGTTGACCGGTTCACCTAAACCAGCCATTTTCAGATTCAAGCTTTCGCCTGCCTGTTCCGCATCTCTCTTCGCCTTCCCGATGCGCAACGGGAAACCGTACCGGCTCCAGGACGGCAGTTGCAGATTTTCCAGGATAGAACGGATGTAGAGCAGACCTTCCCGGGCGCGGTCGCCCGGGACGAGCGCCAGCCCCATCTTCATCGCTTCACGCGGGTGTTTGAGTCTGATCTCTTTACCGAAGAGTTTCACCGTTCCCGAATATGGAATATCACCAAACAGCGATAGCAACAGGTCGCGCTGACCCTGTCCGCGCAAGCCACCGATGCCGACCAGTTCGCCTTCTCGCGCATTGAAGCTTACTCCGTGCAAGGTATCTGCCCACAGGTCTTCTACCTCCAGACAAACCGGCTTATCTGAATTCCCATTCTTTGAATCAGCGCGAGAGAAACTGAAGACCGACTCTTTCTCGATCATCAACTTTACCAGTTCCTTCTCACTGACACCTTTCATTTCGCCCGCACCGACGGTCTTGCCGTTGCGCAGGACGCTGTACCTGTCCGCGATACGGAAAATCTCCTCCATGCGGTGCGACACGAATACAATTGCTTTGCCTGCTTCTTTCCATTGTGTCACCAACTCGAACAGGCGTTGCACCTGGCGGCTGTCAAGGCTGGCAGTAGCCTCGTCCAGGATGACCATCCAGGGGTCAAAACTGATGGCTTTCAGGATCTCGATGATCTGTTTTTCGTCTGGGGGCAGGGTAGCAACTGGATCGTCCGGATGGAGGTCCGTTTTGTATGTCCCTTGGAATAATGCCAATAACTCATCCGTCTTCTCTATAATTGTCTTGCGGTTGACTGTTCCATATGCTGTCATCGGTTCACGTGTCAACCAGATGTTTTCGGCAACGGTCATCTGGGGAATCAGGCTCAATTCCTGGAACACAGTGGCAATGCCCAAGTTTTTGGCCGACTGCGGAGAAGACAAATGCACAGGTTTGTCATCAAGGAGTAGTTGTCCTCCGTCGAGGACAACTACTCCGTTGATCACCTTGCTCATTGTGCTTTTGCCGCTTCCGTTTGCGCCGATCAAAGCCACGACTTCCCCGGTATGAACATCCAGGTTGCCATCTGAGAGAGCTACGACGCCGCCGTAGCGTTTGACGATATTGCGGGCGGAAAGCGACGCGAACATTGTTTTATTGGAAGTACTGCTGGACTTCTTCGTCGGTCAGGATGTCGTCGAGCAGGTAAGCATCTGGCTGGCCTTCGCACATCGCCAGACCTTCGTCCAGATTCTCAGATGTGATTACAGCCGCCAACGGGAGGACGAACGACAGGCCGTTCGCGCCGCCGAGTTTAGCGGTATCAACCTTCTTGCCTTGCAGCATGTTGACCGCAATGCGCAGGCCGGTCGGGGAAACTCCGGGATGATTGGCTACTGCGATGGAGTCAAAGTCCGGGTTCATCGTCAGCGCTTCTTCCCACAACTTCAGGAACTGGCAGCGACCTTCGCCCACACCCTGCGGCCATTCGGCTGGGTTGGCAGCCATGACAGCCTGCAACGCGCCAATCGCCATACCATCTTGTGTCCAGTAGCCGTCCAGGGTTGGATAAGCTGCAAGGAAGTTGGACATAACCTGCTGGCCGGTGGCTTCGTCCCACTTGCCCGTGTCTGTCGCAAGCACATTGATGCCGGGATACTTGGCAAAGACCTCGGCAACCCCATCCATGCGGGCTACGTTAGCCGGGTGGCCGGGGAAGCCTTCGATCTGAACAATATCGCCTTCACCACCGAGTTTGTCGGCAAGCCATTGGGCACTGGTCTTGGCCCATTCTTTCTGAT
>JAFGKO010000118.1 GCA_016928525.1 Anaerolineales bacterium
CCGCCCGGGATGCCCTGCGCGGGTCAGATGTTTTGCTGTGGGCGGTCGGACTCGACATGCAGGATGACTCCAGCATTGCCCGCATGCTTTACCTGTGGACCGCCTTCCGCTTCTACCGCTCACTTGGTTTAAAAGTCATCTGCCTGTTCCAGGGTGCGGGACCTGTCACTACAGCGATGGGACGCGTCCTCGCACGCGGAGTATTATCGCAAGTGGATACTTTTGTTGCCCGCGACCCGGGCACCTTCGCACTTGTTGAAAAACTGCGCCCACGCACGAAATGTATCCTCGCCCACGACGCCATCTTCCTGCCCGGCTTCGAAGAGGACATCGCAACGGTTCCCTCCACCGAAAAAGATTTGCTCGACCGCTTTTTCACCAGTGCTGGTCGCCCGGTCATTGGCATCAATCTTCGCCAGTGGTTCCACTTTGCCTCATCACTCCTGCCCTACCAGTTCTCGCGGCAGAAATACATGCAACGCTCCGAGGAGAGGATGGGGAAATTGATCGACTCGATGAGCGGGCTGATCGCTTCCCTGCGGGAACGCGAGGGGGCGCGCATATTGTTGATCTCCGCCTACCAGCCGGGAGTCCGCCCGTGGGAGGATGACCTGCCCTGGCTGGAACGCGTCAAAGCTCAATTCAAAGAGGATGATGAGGTCATGTTGGTGGATTCCCCTTTGACCATGCCTGCCTATTTCGAATTAATGTCCCGTCTCGACGTGATGATTGGCATGCGCCTGCACTCTTCACTGGTGGCTTTGCGCTTCGGCGTTCCGTCCATCAACCTGAGCTACACTCTCAAAGGCGGAGACATTTTGAAGCATCTTTTGCTTGCAGAGAATGTGATAGACTTATCGGGTTTTCTGCTTTCAACCCAAGATGCCTTTGAGCAAACTTCAATGATACTTGCAAATCGCTCGTCTGAAAGAGAGAAAACTCGACGGGCAGTTCAACAGGCTCTGGAGACAAACGTAGCTGTATTAAAATCCATAATCAGCGAATAAAAGGTGTCAACCTCGGGGCAAACCCCGGATCCTGTCTTCCGCCGCAAGCGGCGGGGTATTGAACCCGAAAGGGAATAAATACTTATGTGCGGTATCTCTGGTATATTTTCTGTTCGACCTGCTTCACGGGCGTCTGCACTAAAAATATTGAAGAGCTTAAACCATCGCGGGCCAGATGGCTCTGGCTTGTTCACCGCTTTGGATGACCGTCTTGTATTGGGGCACAACCGTTTGAGTATTGTGGATTTGTCCGAGGCCAATGCCCAACCTTTTCACGCACATCATGCCGATGTAGTGGTTGTTTTTAATGGTGAAATTTACAATTTTAAAACTCTGCGTACCGACTTGGAAACGCTCGGTCATTCATTTCATACAACGGGCGATACCGAGGTCATTGTCGAGGGATATCTTGAATGGGGAACAAACCTTTTTTCCCGCCTTGCAGGCATGTTTGCACTTGCTATTTGGGATGGTCGTAAACAGAACCTTTATCTGGCGCGCGATAGCTTTGGCATAAAGCCGCTCTATTATTTCTCCGATGACCAGCGACTGCTTTTCGGTTCTGAGATCAAAGCCATTTTTACTGACTCGTCCATTGAACGCCAATTCAATTTACCAATTGTTATTGACCTGGCAAGTTTCGGCTTTCATCTTTCAAACGAAACAGTTTTCACAGGGATACACCAACTTCCCCCGGGCTATTTGATGGAAATTCGTTTGGATGACGGCAAGTTAACCTGTTCCACACAACCTTTCTTGAAATTCGAAGATATCATCGGTGAGAATAACACAAAAGAAATCACGCCGGAATTCCTTTATCAACAATTATCTGAATCTGTCAATGCCCATCTTGTATCAGATGCTCCATTAGCCATGTCTCTCTCTGGAGGTCTTGATTCCAGCGCAGTGTGCGCCCTTGCCAGTCGAATCAACCCGGAGATCATGTCCTATACAATAGGCTACGACGATAAAAGCGATGAAACCCCCTTTGCAAAGGCGGTTTCCCAAAAATTGGATATTAAGCAGACTGTAATTACGGCAAAAATTCGAGACACCGGAAATTTGTTTCGCCGCATAGCCTGGCATTTGGAGGAACCAGTTCCAAATGTTCAATTAATAACCCCTTTCTTTCTGGGACAAACCCTTAGAAGTGATGGAATTAAAGTCGTCTTGCTGGGCGAAGGTGCCGATGAGGTTTTTGGAGGATATCCTTGGCATGCATTAGCCAAGCTTCACCTCGGTTCTTCAATTCTCTTTGCCTTATATTCGTCTTGGAGACGTACTTCCGCACATAATATTCAGAATCTTTTTGAGAAGAGCTTTTACCAACGCCATGTCAACCAAAGGATGGCTTATCAATACAATGAATTTATGCGGATATGGCGAGAGGGAAGAGGAACACCATTGCAGCGTTTCCTGCAATTTGATTGCAAATACCAATTGGTTTATTCCCAGCTTTTGCGCGTGGACAAAATGCTCATGGCGCACTCAGTGGAAGGACGGGTGCCATTTCTTTACGCGCCTCTTGTCTCCAGTTCCTGGAATATTCCAGATCACTCGCGTATCTGGGGACCGACCATTAAACCGCCGATCGTGCTTGGCAAAATAATCCTGCGCCAGGCAATGCGCGATCTTCTTCCTCAAGTAGTGGTCGATCGTATTAAATTTGGACGTACCGGCACGCAAAACCTGTATCAGGTTGGGTTACGTCAACTTTTGAGCGAAGCCACTAGCCGGATGGAGAACAATGCCAAATTTGCAAAAGCTCGGGAAGCTTTGCCGTTTATCAATTGGAATAAATCAGGGATGGCGGATCAATTGTCACCCAAGCTGCAATTGTTCTTGCTATTGCTTTTATACATTGCTGATCTTGGTATAGAAAAGGGATTTGAGCGCCCTAATGACTTTGACGCAAGATCTGTTGATCTGTTGACCTGACAGGTATGTTGAATGAAGGAAAACAGACTGCTCTTTCTTCAAAGGATATCTTGGATTTTTCGAATTGTTATTCCAATAGGTTTGATTGCCTTTTTACTTAGCCAGGTGAACTGGCAGGAAATTTTGCCGCTGCTAAAGCGTGTCTCTTGGACAAGTCTGCTTGCTTCGGCATTGGCTTTTCTTTTGTCGCAGTTTATCATCGCGGTGCGCTGGCAGTATCTCTTGCGTGTACAAGAAATTCACCTGCCGTTGCCGCGTCTGTTTTGGCTGGTGCTGATTGGCGCGTTTGCATCGAATTTTCTGCCAACAACGGTTGGCGGGGATGTTGTCAAAATGGCAGCTATCGCGAAAGGGCAGCCTAAAAGGGCGGTTGCTGTAGCTTCCGTGCTGACGGATCGCATCTTTAATTTTGTTGCAATGTTCTTTTGGCTGCCATTTACCATTTCACTCAGTGGGGCATCGCTCGATCAGACGAAAGCAGGATTATTATCCAGTGTGACGGGAATTCCCTTTGGTGAGAAAATATGGTTACGTGCGCGGCGCGTCTTTGATGCAGGACGGGTCTGGTTCAAGTCACCATATACTGTGGTTGTCGCGCTTTCGCTCTCATGGTTATCTGTGGGACTATCATATATCGCTTTTTGGATTGTTACGCTGGCACTCGGAATTGATATTACCTTCTGGCAACTTTCGGGGGTGGCAGTTATCTCTTATTTTGTTGCTCTTTTACCTGTCTCTGTGAACGGCTTGGGTCTGCTGGAAAGCAGTGAAACTGCTCTGCTGATATCCCAGGGCGCGTCGTTCGAACAGGGCGTTGCCGCAGCGCTGCTGATCCGGCTGGTAACGATGGCGGTCAGCCTGCTGGGTGGCGCGCGCCTGCTGGGGTGGAAGGATCTGCTGGCAGAGGCAAATGCACAGGGCGGACAAATTAGTAAAGACTGCTAGGTTTGTCTGGAAAATTCCCCGCAATACTGATAAACTTGTCCAGCTTTGGCTGGCATTCAGGAATGCCAATGTCTCGCGCATACTAGATTAGGAGTTTGTCCATGAGTGAAAAAAAATCCCAAAGCGGGGAATACTGGGACGAGCATGTGGTCTCCTGGGAGGCCAGCACCTATTACACAGATAAAAACCTGCCAAAACCGACTCCGTGGGATAGGTTTTCCACATTCTTTCGCGGCTCCTCGCTGTATGACCGCATGACGATCGCTCTCGAACTTTTCAAGCCCTACCTGGCTGGCAAGACCATCCTGGAGGTCGGCTGCTCGTCAGGTCGCTTCGCGGACCTCCTCCTGACCGCGGGCGCAGCCCGCGTCATCGGTGTGGATGTGTCACAGGAGATCATCCGAATCGCGAACGAGCGGCGGCTCGCGGGTCCGAACAAGGACCGTCTCGAATTCTTCGCCGCGGATCTCCTCCAACCAGGGCTCAAACTTCCCAGGGTGGACATTGTCACCGGTCTCGGCGTCATCGAATACTTTGACCCGGCAGAGATGATGACCTTCCTGAAAAGTCTGGACGCACCCTATTTCTTGCTCGATTTTCCAGATGTGGCGCGCACTACGAACTGGCTGTTATGGTGGATGCGGCAGGTCTACATCCGTGTCAACAAATGCCCCGGGGTCTATCTCTACCAGCGCGATGACTTTACCAGGATGGTTCACGAGGCGGGCTTCCAGGGTGAAATCTGGTACGTTCGTCGTTCCCTGTTCCACTTTGCCTCCAACCTGCCGGGCGACCCATCAATACTGTCAGATGAATCGTAAACTCGTCTGCATCACGCTCGACATCGAGGCGGATTATGCCAACACGCAGGGCGAAACCCGTTTACTGGAAGAGCCTGCCCTTTTTGAGCGTTATGTGGATTTGATCCGCCGCAAGGGTGTAAAAGTAACAGGCTTCCTGGTCACTTCAATGCTCTCCCGGTATGGTGACAGCATTCGCAGGCTGGAGCAGCAGATCCCCATCGAGTTCGCGTTGCACTCGCACCATCACGATACCGGGACCAGCGGCGACCGTCAGGAAATCGAACTCGCCCAAAAGACCTATCATGATTTTTTTGGCAGACAGGCGATCGGCTATCGTGCACCGATCGGCGCGATCACAAAAGAGGGCATAGCCAGCCTGATGGACCTCGGCTTTCGCTACGACGCCAGTGTGTTTCCTTCGATCCGTCCTGGTCGAAACGGTTACTGGAATACGCATATGCCGATCGTTCCTTTCCGTGTGATACAAGAAAAGAAATTCCTTCTCGAGTTTCCGTTCCCCACGCTGCCCACCATCCGTCTCAATTTCGGCTTGCCGTGGATTAAACTCTACGGATTGGGTCTCTCCTCATTATTAATGCGGTTGTTCCCTCCACCGTACGTCATCCCCTTCACCACACATCCGCACGACCTGTACGCACCTCACCTGAGCGATGGTGTGACCGCCGCCGAAAAGAGGGCACTGCTCCGCAACAGTGAACACGGCTTTGACATCCTTGAAGCGATGATCGACCGCTTCCACGGGATGGGGTATGAATTTGCCTTCATGAGCGAGATCTGCGACCACGTGGATTCGCTCCTCAACCTGCCATCCATGCCGTTGGATGAATGGCACTACTACCTATTCAAGGATTTCCCATGGCGACAAAATTCCAAAAACAGCTCCAAAAATATGCCGAACTAGCCGTCCGCGTTGGCTTGAACCTGCGCCCCGGACAGCGCCTGCTGGTGCGCGCGCCCTCCCCCTACGGGGTGGCGTTTGAACACGCGCCTCTCGTTCACTACATCGCGGAGGCCGCCTACAAGGCAGGCGCGCGCCTCGTGGATGTGTTCTGGGGCGACGAGCAGATGGAATTGATCCGCTTTGCCAATGCCCCGCGCAATTCGTTCACCGAATTCCCGAAGTGGAAGGTGGTCGGTCCGCTGGAATACGCCGAGAGGGGCGATGCCATCCTGACCATCTCGGCGACCAACCCGGACCTGCTGGCGGGTCAGGACCCAAAACTGGTGAACATTTTCCAGGACACGATGTGGAAGGAGATGGCGCCCTACCTGCGGCACGGCTCGAACAACACCATGAACTGGTGCGTGATCTCTGCCGCGCGCCCCTCCTGGGCGAAGAAGATGTTCCCCAAGCTGCCGGTGGAGAAGGCGGTCGCCAAACAATGGGAGACCATCTTCAAGATGTGCCGCGTGGATGCCGAGGACCCGATCGCAGCCTGGAAGCAGCACATCCGCGACCTGCGGGCGCGCAGCGCCTACCTGAACGGGAAGCGATACGTCTCCCTTAAATATTCCGCGCCCGGCACGGACCTGACCCTCGGACTGCCAAAGGGGCATCACTGGGCGAGCGCCCAGGAGAGCGCGCAGAACGGCATCGAGTTCACCGCCAACATCCCCACCGAGGAGACCTTCACCATGGGTGAC
>JAFGKO010000119.1 GCA_016928525.1 Anaerolineales bacterium
AGTAATTATCTTGTTAGGAGAAATTACCCTATTGCACCCTCAACAACACCTTCCCCTCGCTCCACAACTCTTCCAACTGGTAATAGTCGCGCTGGTCGGGTGAGAAGAGGTGCACGACCACATCGCCGTAGTCCACCACCAGCCAGCCGTCGCGGGCTTCGCCTTCCAGCCGGCCACGCTTCTTATGTTGCGCGCGCATATCGTCTACGACCGTTTTGGCCAGGGCGTCCAGCATGCGGTCGCTGGTGCCGTTGCAGATGACGAAGTAGTCGGTGAAGGAGGCAATGTACTTCAGATCGAGCAATAAAATGTCTTCGCCCTTCTTTTCTTCCAGGGCATTGACGATGGAGCGGGCAAGTTCAAGTGCGTTCAGTAGTCACCTCTATTTTGTCATTGCGAGCTGCCGCTGGTCGAGTGGCGGCGGGATACGATACAGACTTCACTCTACTCGACCAACGTCGCTGTATCGAGACCGAGGCAGCGAAGCAATCTCAGGGTCGAATGTTACTTGAGATTGCCACGGCCTTCGGCCTCGCAATGACATGTAGTTAAGTTTTTAACGGCGCAGAAAACAGCCGCGTATAAACTGCGCCAGACGGTTTCAAGTCGCTTTTGAGGAGATGCACGGCGCTCACCTGCGTCGTTCCCAGCGCGCCGACTTTGGTCTGCTCCAAGGCGTTACGGATCTTTTGTACACCAGCCGAGCCGGCGTTCTGTTTGATACGCCCGATCGTCAGGTGGGGCGAGAAGGGACGCTCTTCGCTGGGATATCCCAACGTAGCGGCGGCAGCTTCGATCCCGTGTTGAAGCGCTTCGAGCCCGGCCGGGGCCTGGATCCCGATCCAGATCACGCGCGGCCGTTTGGGGTTGGGAAAGGCTCCCAATCCCCCGAATTTTAATACAAAAGTCGAGTGTTGGCTCACTTCCATGCTGAGCATCTGGGAGAGCATTTCCACGTTGGCCGGTGAAACATCGCCCAGGAATTTGAGCGTCAGGTGGATGTTGTCGGTCGGCACCCAGCGCACCAGTGATGCGTCGAGCGCAACCCGCAGCGGGGCGGTCTCGCTTTCGATTGCCTGGTGGATTTCGGGGGGGATTTCGACCGCAATGAACGCGCGCAACAAGCTCATAAGCTAGGTGGGCAGATCCATGATCGAGCCGGATTCATTCCCCTGCATGACCTCGTCGACCGCCTTTTTCAAATCCAGGTAGCCGACCGGTTTGGTCAGGTACAGGGTTGCGCCTGCTTCCAGCCCTTCTTTGATGTCGGAAGGCATGCTCCTGGCCGAGACGACAATGACAGGAGTGCCCACCAATTGCGGTTCGCGGCGCATGAAGCGCAGCACTTCCAGGCCGGAGACATCCGGCATCATGATGTCCAGAATGACCACGTCCGGTTGCTCTTTGGCGATCAGGGAAATGGCTGGCGTGCTACTGTAGGTCTTGAGCACTCGAAAGCCGCTGACGCGCATCATTTCGGCGAACAATTCAGCGGCATCCGGCTCATCTTCGACAACGATTACGGTCTTCAGGTTTTCGGTCATGAAAGGAAAACTCCTGTTGCTTGTAAAATAGCACAAGATGTATGAAAAGGCAAGAGTCCCGTAGGTAGAGCGCATTAATCTATTTGTAAGAAACGCTGGCGTGTGGTGGTCTTAACCGCATAAGTTTACAGAGTGCTGCGTAAGTATCCGAATCAGACTCCCGGTTTTTGAAGACAATTTATTAGATGAAAGTTTGGGAAAATATGAAAGAAGCAATATTGGAGGCAGTATGAGTGAGTTACAGGAGTTCCGTGTCAGCAAGGACGAATTCTTTGCCCGTCATCCACAGAGTCCGCTGACATCTGAACAAAAACGGGCCTTCCGGGGCCTGGATTATTTCGACGAAAACGAGGATTTGCAGTTGGAAGTCCTGGTAGAAAAATTCCCTGAGCAGAAGCAGGTTATGCTTCAGACATCGACGGGTCAGACCCAAGTCTACACTCGCTATGGCAAATTCAAGTTCAGCGTGGACGGGCAGGAGGCTGAGTTGACCCTGTATTCCAGTGACAGCGGATTCTTCTTGCCCTTTGCAGACTCACTGGCCGGTGAGGAAACTTATCCTGCCGGGCGTTACCTCGAACCGGATCCTCTGCCTGGTGACCGTTTTCTGGTAGATTTCAACATGGCCTATAACCCCTACTGTGCCTACAACGAGATGTGGTCCTGCCCTTTGACACCGCCTGAAAATCGGTTGAAAGTGCCCATTCGGGCTGGCGAGAAGATGTTCCATTAAAAATAAAAACAGGCTGCCGTCAGGCAGCCTGTTGTCATATTTTTGGGGGTGTCAATCGGATTTGGTTCCCTCCAGCACGCTTAACAAAGCCAAGTATTCCTCCTCACACTCCCGGCACATGTCCAGGTGCTGGCGGATGATCGGTTTGAGGCTGGTAACATCTTCCCCGCGCTGGCTGGCTTCGGCGTATTCGTCCACCAACGCAAAGACTTCATCGCAGGAAAGCTCTTCCTCGTGGGTGATCAGCAGTCTGTGCATAAGATCGGATACCAAACCATCGGAGATTTCAGGTTCGCGGCGCAAACGCCGGGTGACATTGTTAAATAAGTGCTTGATATTCATAAGGGCCATTGTTTTGACGTGCATCTCGCTATCTTTCTTACCCACCCTCAAAGGCTGTAAGGACTTCCTGGACGTTCAGCCCTTCTGTCTGCAAGCGCTGCTTGAGGCGCAGGCGCGCGTCGTGGAGAAGTTTATAGAGCGCGTTGCGGTTGGTCTTGAGCCGCCTGGCTGCTTCCTCCATGGGCATGCCCTGCATCCCCAGCATGATCAGCGCGCGCCGCTGGCGCTCAGTCAGCTCTTCGTCGATCACGCGCCGGACGCGTTCCATCATATCCGCGCGCTCGGCAGTTTGTTCGGGCGTGGCGCTTGCGTCTTCCAGGATGCGTGGTGAGACGGGTGTCTCCTCGTCGTCCACCATTTCGTCGAGGGACGAGTCCTGCCAGCGTTTGCGGCGCAGCTCGGTCAACGCAATGCGGATGGCGATCTTATGCACCCATGTGGTGAACATGCTGCGCCCTTCGAAGGTATGCAATTGGTCCAATACACGCAGTAGCGTTTCCTGGGCTACTTCTTCGGTCAGGGATTCGAATTGTGGGTTGGAGGGGGAGAGCCAACGCGACAAGGCAAACGGCAAGCCGCGCAGGATAACGGCATGCAAATCTTCGAGGGCGACTTCGCGCGCGGCGCCGTCGGTGTTCAGGTCAGAAATCCATTGGTCGTTGGTGCGGGTAGTCATGTAAGAGAAATTATAACTTATGAACAATCAATTCGTCGTATTTTCTCCGGACTGCGCGGATGTCGTCCCACATCAGCGCTTTTGGGGAGCCTGGGCTTTTGGAGGGGTTCCGTAGCAGGTAAGAGGGATGGAAGATGGGCATGATCCAGCGCTCATGAGATTGTGTCCATTGGCCGCGCAGACTGGTAATGCCGGTTTTGCCAAGAATGGAATAGCAGGCAACATTGCCGGTCAGCAGCATGATGCAAGGATCAATCAGACGGATGATCTCGAAGACATACGGTCGATAGTATTCGATTTCCTCATCGGTCGGTTTGCGAAAGGCTTTGCCGTCATCGCCGGGCGGCATGCGGAAAACCGAGTTGGTAATGTAAACGTCCTTTTCAGGGTCAAAATTTACCGCCAGAAGGATCTTATCCAGTAGTTGGCCTGCGCGCCCGACGAAGGGTTTGCCCTGGATGTTCTCCTGTGGGCCGGGAGCTTCGCCAATGAGGAGCAATTTGGCTTTGGGGTTGCCGCGGCTGATGACCACGTTGGTGCCTGCAGCGGCAAGCGGGTCATCGGTCATCTTCATCATCTCGGCGATCAGCTCGTCTAGGGAGGTGTGTTGAGAAGATTCTGTGTTGGACATATCGAATTGGATCATAGGGATTTCCTTTTGGTAATCCGAAACCGTCCCGGGAATTTTACCGTATGTCCGCCTTTACCCTGGCGAGCTTGATTGGGCTTTCTAATCAGATTCAAATGCAGGTAGTCTCCCTGTCGGGTGCAGTTGGTCCTTCAGGCCGTAAATTTACCGCGAAGACCGCAAAGGGCGCGAAGAAAACCCTTTAAAATCTTTGCGAACTTCGCGTACTTCGCGGTTCAAAAGAAAACTGCACCGTAAGGGGAGACTATCCAAATGCAAAACAACAAACAAACCTTGCGAAGGTTATCCATAACGGCGTGGCTTTTAAAAGCAACCTTCGCAAGGCTTTATTGATCCTGAGTCTAAAGATCGTCCCTCATCCGTTTTTTCTGGGAAAGCCGAAAATAGCTCCTTGCACTCTGGGTGTCAGGAAAAGGCTTTGTGCCAGCGTCATGTAGGAGCCGCGTACCTCTGCATGTTCCCGGCGGTAATCTCTCGCATGTTCTTCTGACCAGAAGAAGACCGATTTCCGTCAGAATGCATCGATGATGCTGGGGTCTTCCAGTTTGCTGAAATCCACCATGGGGACGAAAACCAGCGGCCTGGCATCTGGATCGGATATGGAATAATTAAGTTCACTATCCATCTCAATGTGCATTTCTTTCCTACAGTGAGCGCATTCCGTTTGAATGCTGAAAGTCAAGTGCTTTTTTCGGAGTTGCCCTTGCACGAAGGGCGTCGCAATTGCGTCGATACCTCAAGCGGCGTATATCTGTTCGCCAGTGCTGAAGGTGATGCGATGGGGCGTTTGCTCCACGGTGACCGGGTAAGCCCAGATCACCGCGCCCTCTTCGTTCCGATAGAGGAAGGTCAGTTTCTTTTCCAACTCGTCCAGAATGGGGATGACCTGCTCCAGTTCCATGTCCAGGCTTTGGGCGATCGTCTCAGGCGGAATCGGCTTCGCAATGCGTGGTATCTCGCGCACCACAAAATCACGGACTTTGTGATGATCCGTTGTCATAAAGGCCAGCGATTTTTCGGATGCTCGCGCGCTGCGCGTCACTTCCTGTTGCCAGATTGGCCGCGGGATACGCAACAAGATGCGCCACAGTCCAAGCAAAAGGCTTTTGTTCATTGTTTTCTCCTAACCGGTTTTCTGCAACCAGGCGGACAGCGCCGCTTGATATTCTGCCGGGCGCTCCCAATAAGGTGCGTGTCCGGCGCCGGGAATGAGGGCTAATTCCGCGTTGGGCACCAGGGAAGCGATCTTGCGCGATTCTTCCGGTGGCACGGTTGGATCGCGGTCACCGGCGATTGCCAGGGTGGGAGCCTGGATTTGCGGTAGCAGGGAAGTGATATCGGTCTCTGGCATGACCGTAAAATATTGCGCCATGGCATCCAGGTCCAGGTTTTGATAATTGAACAAATTCAATTCGATCACTTCTTCAATATCAGGATTGGCATGCATCGCCCTGGCTTCGGCGGTATACGTCCGCAGCACGGCTCGGAACAGGCCCGGGCTTGCTCCCGCCGAGCGAT
>JAFGKO010000120.1 GCA_016928525.1 Anaerolineales bacterium
GAAAACCCGCAGTCACAGGTCTGGGCGCTGGTGCAGCAGGCCGAGATCGCCATGCGCCAGGACAGGCTGGCGGACGCACTCCCCTTGTTGGAAAGGGCCATCACCCTGGTGGATAAGATCGGTTCCGCCGACCAGGTCTGGGCCTACGGCGTGCTGGCCATGGCGCGTCTGTGGAACGGCCAGCCGGGTCAGGCGCGCGAAGCCGCGGCGCTATCTCAAAAACTGATCCTGAAGACCCAGCCGAACGCCTTCTATGCGCTGGAAGGCTATGCCGGCGTGGCGGAGGTGGGCATCACCCTGTGGAATGCCAAAACAGCGGAGGGAAAAGCCACCGCAAAAGCCGTGCGCGCCAGCTTGAAAGGGCTCAAGCAATTCGCCGCCTTCTTCCCCATCGGTATCCCGCGCGCGCATCTCTGGGAGGGGATGTATCACTGGAAGTTCGGGAATCATTCCAAAGCACATGCTATGTGGCAAAATGGGCTGGCCCTGGCGCAAGCAAACCAATTTGCCTATGAAGAAGGGCTGCTGCGCCGCGCCATCGCGACCCACATGGAAGCCGGTGACCCCGCACGAGTACCCTATTTCCAGCGTGCAGTCGAGTTGTTTTCCTCGATTGGCGCCACCCGAGACGCGGCTTTGTCCCGATCTGCGCTGGGGTCTTAGACGCTGTTTTGCTCTTTCAGGGGACAAATCAGTGGTTTCTCATTTCACGTTTTTCACTCCCCGAGCTGCAGCGGGGAGTGGTCGCTTGCAGCAACAAATGCCTGTTGATTTTGGGGCGGGAAAATTGATCGAACTATCCGCGTGATTTTATGCAATAATATCAGGTAGTCTTGAAAATCCATCCTGCCGGGAACGCAAACCTTTGGCGCGCCAATACCCGGCTACCACATCATGACCGATTGGAGTTCATCGTGATTCGGAATATTATCTGGGACTTGGATGGCACGCTGTTCGATACCTATCCCGCCATTGCCAGAGCATTCAAGGCGGCCCTGAACGATCTGGGACACGACGCCCCTCTGGATTGGATAGAGAGCCTGGCCAAGGTATCGCTGGGTCATTGCGCCTCCACCATGGTCGAGAAATATCAGTTCACCGAGGAAGCCCTTGAGCAAGCATTCGATAGCCATTATTCACGTACAAAGCCCGCAGAACAGCCGCCATTTCCCGGGGTGAGGGCAGTTTGCCAGTTCATCTGCTCGCTTGGAGGCAAGAACGTTATTGTGACCCATCGCGGACGCGCGGGCACGCTCGAACTGCTGGCCGCGAATCAGATGACAGATTACTTTGCGGGCTATCTGACGCATGAGGATGGCTATCCAAAGAAACCGGATCCGGCGGCATTCGAGTCTGTTCTGAAAACTCACGACCTAAAGCGCGAAGAGACAATTGCGGTGGGCGACCGCGACATTGACATTCAGGCTGGGCGCGCCGCTGGGGTGTTTACCTGTCTGTTTGGTGATGAAGCTGATGGGGTCAGCGCTGATCTTACGGTGCGCAGCTTTGATGAATTGTATCGCCACATCAAGTCAGCGAACGAATGAAGATCATGGTTTTTCTACACGGCACTGCCATCATGCACAAGAATGCGCTCGGCCGGACGAGGGAGGAGCGGGTCAGGCAAGTTCTCAATGGCGACGAATCTCTTCACGATTTCGCGTCTTATATCCCTGTGGGTAATGTTGTGCAAAAACTACAAGCCTGGACACAACAAGGTGCTGAAATTCTATACCTGAGTTCCCACAAGAGAGTCGAAGACGTTGAGAAGGATAAGATCGTTTTACGTAAGCATGGTTTTCCTGACGGTCAAATTTTCTTCCGCCACAACGGCGAACGATACAACGAGATTGCGGAAAGTGTTCTGCCTGACATCCTGATCGAAGACGACTGTGAAAGCATCGGTGGGGGAAAAGAGATGACGTATCCCAATATCAAGCCGGAGCTGAAGACCAGGATAAAATCGATTGTTGTAAAAGAGTTTGGCGGCATCGACCATCTCCCGGACGATATTTCTGCGCTCACCCTTTTCGAAAACCCCGATTGAGGTTTCGTACCCGAGAATATCCCTGAACTGATCTGCCGAAAGTTAAAAACGTCCCAAAGGTTGTCGCCAGACATTCGAACTACTTGAATAAAACCCTTCGACAGGCTCAGGGCAACGCCTTCGGGAGGGTGCTTCCCATACTCATCAATGGTCGCGATGAGCCACCCAAAATCGGTAGCGGCAAACGCATCAAAACCTTGAAAAAGCTGCTGGAAGTTCAGCCTGAACACCGTGACCCACCCCGCCCGGACCCCGGCCTCACAACCGGCCTGCATTTGGATTTGAAGATGGCGGGCCTCTTTATTGCAACCAGACTCCCAAAAGATTGATCCCGGACTGAGGTGGTTTACGGCGTCACTGTCGGCGTATCGGTCACTTGTGGTGTTGGCGTGAGCGTGACCTCGGGGATGGGCGTTTCGCTAACCGTCGCCTTGACTTCAGGCAGACCTGCGAGGAGGATCTGCCAGGCGATGTCGAGGTCGTCACTGGCGGCTACGGGGAAGTCCGGTAGATTGGACAGGGTCAGATCGAGGCGCAGAATGACCGCCTGCAGGTCATCCGCAAGTGAATCGGGCGCATCAGGCTGGACCCTTGCAAGCAGGTCGCGAGCAGTTTGCACGTCCTGTTTGGCTAAGCCATAATTACTCTGATACATGAACAGGCGGGCGCGTGAGAGCAACTCCATGGCTTTCAATAGATCGATCTGTCGCCCAAGTTCGGCATTCGTTGCATCGCTCTGGGACTGAAGCGTGGCCTGCATCCCTTCCAGCGTTTCCAAAGACCGGGTATGCGCGCTGATCTCTTTTTCGAATCCGCTGATACGCCCATCGAGTTCGGCGAGAGAGTCTGCCTGCCGAGCTTGTTCAGTTTCGATGGCAGACAGCCAGGTTTGAAGGTCAGAAATGATTTGCTCGTTTTGACGTCCTTGAGCAAGCAACCGCTCTAATTGGGTCGTGTTCTCCTGCACGGGCAGGATGTACCGCTGATAGACCAGCGGCAGCCCAAAATACAGACCAGCCGCAAGCGCGCCGAGCACGATCAAAGCCAGGACGAGGCTGAATAGGCATCCAAAAAAGCGACGGGCTCTCTGGCCAAACGTCGGACCTGAGCGGACCGGCGCAGGCGCTGGCTCGGGTTCCGGTACAGGCTCCGGCTCCGGCGCAGGTACGACGGCCATCTCCGGCTGAACAGGCTCCTCCGCTCGAACGATCCCTTCCTCAGGCACGGACTCTTTCACTCGCTTCGCCATGGGTACCTCCCGCATGAAAATACGATCATGCGTTTATTGTAAGCCATTTTAGTGTGGTTGCGCCGCAGCGAACCCTGGCAGCGATGACACAGGAAGGGTCAAAACCAAAAACGGTCCCATTGACATCCTGTCCGAGACCGTCTTCTATCTCCGAATTACATTTGCCCCAGGACATGGACAGCCTCCCCACCAGCCTGAGCGCTGTGACCCGCTACGCAGGCTGCGGGATCGCAAACCGTATGTTCGCCTCCGTCCCCGGGTACGCTTATGTAACTCGAATCGAAAATCGGAGCGTGTTGTCTCGACAGATACTACCTCAGTTTTTGGATTCGTATTCTGTCCAGAGATTGCCAATTTCCTCTTTGGCTTTCTGGCGGGTATATCCATATTTGACCTGGAGCATGGTGACGAATTTATTGAACTTCACCTCGGCTTTATCCACCTTGAGCAGGTCGTACTCGACCATCAGGCTCCACCGATTATTGACCTGGCCACGGATCAGTTTCCATTTTTCTTCGAACAGGGCTTTATTCATCATGATGTCATTCTCCTCGTCATTATCAAACGCTTCAATAGCATCTTCTCAAAAAGAAAGGGGGATGTGGGGTGTTATCCCACGCTCCGATTTATTAAGAAGATACCTTCAATGCACCTGCTCAGGGGGGTGCTTTCCGGGTATTCGCAAATACTGGGAGTTTTATGATTTTGTTTACAAGCGACTGTTCATTTCCCCACTTACGGCAAAACCAAATTTACAAACTCTTGCACCAGCTTGTGTGCTGGTTTGATTGTACTACGTACTGTGGAGAATTACAGGACTGTAACTATATTGGTTTGGAGGCTAGGAATTAGCCGCAAACCGATTCTTCAGAAAGTTGCGGTACGCGCTGCTCCGACTGCAGGCCTCATGACCGGCTTGCATTTGGAATGAATAAAAAATCGGTCTCTTTGGGTACGTCCGAGACCGTTTTTGAGACTAATGGTGTGCGTAGCTACTTTTCAACTCATCATAACGAGCGCGCATGTTCATGACATATGTTTCTACACCCCCAAGATGCTCGTAGGTTTCTGCCTGCCGGATAAAGGGTTTGAGGAGGTATAGCCCGAAATATCGGCGAGCAATAAATGGCCTTTCTGTGTTTTCCGTTCCATCAGGTCTCCTTCTGGCGATACCGATTTTGATTCTAACTCACTTCCCTGAATATTGGATAAGGAAAGTCCAAAATGACCGGCCTGATGGGCAGCTTCAACGACTACCGCCGCAGGACGGCGCGCGTGATCCCGGTGATTGTGCTGACGCGTGTGGAGTAAGCGTTTCTGGTTTCCAAAAACAATACGGTCTCGTGACACTGACATTTGAGACCGTTTTTTCTTTTCCCTTTTATTCCATCACAACAAAATCGTCCAATATCAATAGTTCGATGACCGTTTGCAGACCAGTTAATCTTTTGTCATTTGTCTGGAAGGCTTTTGCACCGGATTGTAAACTCGCCGCCACTTGGAGCGCATCCGCTGGCGAGACGTTAAAATCGGCGCGCAATTTGGCCGCCAAGCGAGCTACACCGCGATCAATATCTAGGATGGATAGGTTGGGAAAATTGACTAGAAGCGCTTCATATTCACGAGCAATGTTTTCATGCCCCATGCGCCAGGGTAGAACGGTCAATTCCATCAAAGTAATCGTGGAAGTGACTCCCTGGAATTTGCCCCCTTCCATTTCCCCAAAGATCGTTTTTGTCAGCGGCGCGTAGGTTGGATTGCCTTCGAGATGGTAGATAAAGATCGAAGTATCCAGTCCGACGATGCCCGCGCCGGTTAACTTTTCTTTGAGTCCGCCCATGCGTTGCGCTCCCCGTCGATGTATTCCTGGGCGTCCACGTTTTCCCAGACCGCTTTGTGCAAGCCTGCCAGATGCTGGCTATAGCGCTTCGGCTGCGGGACCAGGACGATCACGCCATCCTGCACATCCACCAATAGGCGGTCGCCTTTTTGGATGTTGAGTTTCTTGCGCGCGGACTGCGGCACCGCGATCTGGTAACGGTTGCTGACTTTGACAGAGGTAGCCATGAGAACTCCTTGCTAAGCAAAATATCATTTCTGCTTAGCATTTTACTCTTCGATTACGATATTTTCAAGCCAAGCAGCATGATTGAGAGGAGCATATATTTCACTGGCATCTTGAAATTGTATTTACAAGGAAATAAAAGTGAGCGAACCAAACGAGAGAAACGAACGCAACCAGAGAATCATCGACAAATTCCGTACCAATGACGGCAGGGTCGGTGGCCCTTTTGAAGGCGAGACCTTACTTTCAGCGTTTATTCTTTTTAGGCAAACGTCCTTGTAATGATCTCATAATTTTTTCGGCTGTCCACGTATCTTCAATTCCAACTAGCATATCAAACGCTTGACGGCTTTCTTCCTGAGTTCCGTTATGATAAAGCGAAAGTATAGATGATAAGACAATTTGTCGAGTATTTGGGTCAATGATAGGATCATATCTTAAAGTTGTCGCTAGTAATCTCAATTTGCGAATTTCTTCAACACCATCAATAGCTAATACCTTTTGAAATGCTGATGTTGAGTCGGATAAAGTTGCTAAACATAATGCAATTGTATTTTCCCACCAATTATCATTAACTACAGGACTTTCGCTTAGAGTGACGAGATGATACCATGTGGTCATGGTTACCAAACAACAGTACGTTGAATATCTGATTTGCAC
>JAFGKO010000121.1 GCA_016928525.1 Anaerolineales bacterium
AAGCGGGCGGCAGCCTGCGCGACCATGCGCTGCTGCACTTCCTGGCAGCGACCGGCTTGCGCGCGGATGAAGTCACGGCGGTCAGGTGCAGCGACCTGCAGTTCGGCGAGCGTTCTGGATGGGTCACAGCCGGCTGGATACGACGGCGCGCTACTCCCGCCCCAGCGACGAGGATTTGGAGATGGCGGCGGAGGAGATTTCGTGACGTGACTCGCGGGCAGCCCTCGGCCGTAATATAATGTAGGCATAAACTCTTTAGGTGAATTTGTTATCTGGCCTGCCGTCAATAACTGGGCTTTTCCCATTATCGGGCTAGAATAAAAGTAATAAATGGAGGTCAAGTATGTCTAATTCAAAACACAATAATGATGTTGATAACATGCACTGGTTCTCTAAGATTAAAGTATGGTTTTATTCGGCAAGTATCGGAAGGGTACAGGGAGTGATCTTTGCTTTTGCTTGTTCGGTGTTCCTGCTGATGGCATTGTTGGTGTTGATTCGTGGAGAAATTCCCTTAGCCTTCACCGCTATTTTTATATCAGGCTTTCTCTTCATTTTGAGCTTGATAGGTATTGCGGGAATCGCTCGCCGTGAATTCTACTGGTCGCGCGACATGACGCTGTGCGGCCCAGTGGCAGTCATTACAGGATGGATTTTTGCCGCTTTTAGCATATTGGTTGGCCTTTACTTCTTGATTGAAGGGATACGTACCTTATAGGGCTATACTCGACAATATAAATGTACCAAACTATATTCAGCAATGATATTTGCAGAATGAGAGCCTGCAAAGGAACGATACACCATGAGTCAAAGTAAAACACTTTATTCATCAAGGGTAATTGCGATAGCTTCTATTGTTCCTGGTTTGGGTTTCTTGCTGTTGGGCGAGCGACGGCGCGCCGCTCAAGCGTTCATTATCACGCTGCTGGGGGCGGTGGTTGCCTTTGCCGTTTACCACGCTACAAGCATCCCCTTGGTGCAGGGAATCGGTTTGGGCGCCTTCCTGATTCCCTGGTCAGTCCAGGCCCAGTGGGCTGCCAGCAGCGCCCGGTTATTAGATAAGCAACAGGAGAATCCTAACAACACCGCCAAAGAAACCGACATGGATGATATGCCCGGCTCATCGTTCTCACAAGGGAAAGCGCGCGTAGATCGCGTGGAAGAGATCGCCATCCAGCAGCTAGAGCCAGGCGAAAATTTGCTTGCTGTAATTGAAGTCGGCAGAACCGAGATCGAGGAGACCTCGTGGGCACGCATCGAGCACCCATTTCAATCCTATTATCTAGCACTGGCCGAAGCAGACTTGCTCATCATGGAGGTAGATTGGAGTGGCATCCCCATCTCAGTAGATCGGATTCCACGCGGGCAGGTTGAGGAAATTCACTACTTCCCTGGCCTCACAAAAGGCCGCCTGACCCTGAAGATTACCGGCAAAGAGCTTCTGGAATACCATGTGGGCCGCGCGTTCTTTGAGGAGGCGCAATGCCTGTACGATGAACTTGAGACAAGTATTGGTAAAGCACAAGATTAATCTGTTTTGGAAATAGAAGCAAACGATAGGCGGATGTCGGAGATACTTTACTAGGAGGCTTGGCGTGATTCGTAAAACAGTAAGCCGTAAAATACCCGTCATGAGGATGATACTTGCTGGAACCATATCAGGGATTGCTTCTATATGGTGGTTTATGATTTTTCCAAAATTAGTTGCATCTCTGCTTGAAGATTTTCCAGATTTGCCAATGTGGGTACCGCGTTTGATCTTGCTGTTATTGGGAGTATGTCTATTTGCAATCGGAATAGCTATCTACTATCGAAAACACCTTAATACGGATGTAGATTTCAGCCAATTCCAGGTAGTTTTGTGGTGGGCTATTGATTTTGCTCTGATATTTTCGTCTTTAGTAATCTGGATAGCAGTATTACTGATGCGGATTGTATAATATCAAAAACCACACTCACTTTTCCCTTTCTATTGACAGCTACAGGGCAACAGACAGAACACGTGACTAGAACGATAGGCGGGTCACCCCCGCCTATTGGATTCTCTGTAAAGATCAGGATTGAGGAAAGGCGGGTAGCCATTCCTCAGACGCGGCCGGTAGCCTTCAGTCGGTGTGATCGCCGCCGGGAAAAGAGCGATAAGATGCTCTTGCTTGCTTGACACCCTGAATCAACAAAGATAATATAGAGACATGCATAGCCATCCAAAAGAACTGTCACCAGAACACCTGGATGGTGAAAGATGCCCTGGCGCAAAGGACGCAAATAAAGAGAAAACCGATCGTTGAAAATTAGAAACGGGTTTCAAGGTTTTCATTGGCGGGAGCAACGATTATGAAACGCATACTGTTCGTACTCATCCATATGCTCGTGATCTTTGCGATGATTGTGCCGACCGGGGGGACAGCAGCACAAGGTGGGCCTGACGCAAGCAGTGGCGGCTCGAAATCAGAAACTGCCACAACGAACACCTACTTACCACTCATCGTTTGTGGCAATTATCCACCCAACCAACCCTCTGCTCCTTCACCCGTCAACGACGCTGCCGATCAAAGCATTTATTTGGATCTGGGCTGGACGGGCGGCGACCCGGATGGGGATGCGGTGACCTACGATGTGTATTTCGAGGCTGGCGACAGCACGCCGGATGTGCTGGTGGCAAACGACCAGGTGGAAACAACCTACGACCCGAGCACGCTGAGCGCCAATACGCAGCATTACTGGCAGGTGGTGGCGCAGGATGAACATGGCGAACTTACGAATGGGCCGATCTGGAATTTCACGACGGGTAGTGGTGGTTTCAACCCTGGCGAAATGATCTTGATCCCCGCGGGGGAATTCCAGATGGGCTGTGACCCGGCGCATAATGGCGACTATTCATGTTATTCTGAAGAACTGCCATTGCACACCGTGTACCTGGA
>JAFGKO010000122.1 GCA_016928525.1 Anaerolineales bacterium
CCGCCCGGCGACCGGCGGCCTCGGCTTTGCGCGCGGCGCGTTCAGCTGCTTCCTGCGCGCGACGGGAAATGCGCTCGCCCAGGTCGCGACCGTAGTTTCCCCAGTGCTCGCCCATCTCGCGGCCCCAGTTGCCCCAATCAAACATCATGCCGGCAAAGTTCCCGTAATCAGCCGCTGATTCGGCCGCATCTGCGCGGCTGGTGACGACCAAGTCGCCGCCTGCATCCAGCTTGATCTGCGCGGAACCATCGCCCAGAGTGACCACGCGACTGACACTGTCGTCCGGCTCAATACCAGGCCAATCGACGTTGATTTCGTCGCCGCGCAGGGTCAGTGCCGCGTTGACATCAGGAGGCAGCACCAGCAGAATATCGTCGCCCGCAACCACAGAATATTCCTGTCCCGGTTTTGGGTCGAGGTGGACGACCACGTCCTCGCTTACATCCACCTTCAAGTTGCCGCCCACACCGCGCACGGCCAGGTCATCCGAGACGGAATCGAGCGTCAGGCTGCCGTCCACGTCGCGCAGCGAGGCATCGCCTCCCACGCTTTTGACGTGGACATCTCCCTGCGCGCCTCGCAGGCTGAAGTCCGATTTGACCGTTCCGATGACCACATCGCGGACATCGCGCATGGCCACGTCGCCATTGACCGCATCCACATCCAGCCTGCCAGCCAGCCCACGCACAGACATATCGCCGTCCACGCTCTGGACGTGCAAGCTGGCTTCCTGCGGTACGTTCAGCGACAGGTCATCCCTGCAAATGATCGTGACCGCATCGCCGTCCTGTTGAATCGTGAGATTCTGTTCATCGTCAATTTTGGCCAGGAGTTCGTTGTTATCCCAGCCGACCAGGCGCAGGTCTCCCGCAACAGACTCGATCACGATGCGCGGCTCAGGGCCGAGAGCAATCCGTTTGGACACGTCACGCCTCCTCGCCGCGCAAGATGCGCATGGCGTCGTCTGCTGAGATCTTACCGGCATCCAAATCTTCGAGCACGCTGCGGCGTTTCTCATCATCGATTTCCGGCGTCTCATCTTTGCCGGGTTCGAAGCCCAGCGCGCGGATGACTTCGTGCAGGCGGTTGCGGATGGTCGGATACGACAACTTGAGTTCGTCCTCCATACGGTTGATCTTGCCTTCGCAACGGACGAAGGTGACTATGAATTGAAGCTGCTCCTGGGTCAGGTTGGCGAAATGACCGGCCGTAAAGCGGCCCTCAACAGTCGTGTCACACGAGGGACAATGCAAACGGCTGACGGTCAGTTCGTTCTGACAAACCGGGCAGCGAGTAAGCGCAGGGTACATGGAAAACCTCCAGTGAAATAGTTAGATAGGTTGAATAGTGGCGGGCTGGGCCGCATCTTCCTCTGCCTCCACACGGCGATGCAGTCCCAGGAAACCGGTCACGGCCAACGCACCGATGATCCCGGACGCATACCACAGGAAACGCGGATCGAAGTTATCAAGGACCAGGCCAGCCAGATAGGGACCGATTGCAAAGGAGATGCCCCACGAGTAACCGAAGACGGCCATGTAACGTCCGCGCATCTCCTCCGGCGCGAACCTGGCGACCAGCGCCTGTCCTACTGGCGCGACAATCATCTCGCCAATGGTAATGATGACCATCGCCAGCATGAACAGGATATAAACCGATACAAAACCGTACATGGCAAAGCCGATGGCGTACAGCGCGGTCCCGGCTGCCATCATGAGCAGGGGGGGGCGCTTTTCGATGCGACGGGTGATGCCGAACTGGAAGAGCACCACCATGGCTGCGTTGAGGCTCAAAATGTAGCCATACCCCGACTCAGGGACGCCATGCATATCCCGCAGGTACACACCCAGCGTGGTGTTCATGTTCATATAGACCAGGGTCATCAGGATACACGCGCCCATGAATAGCAGAAAAGGCAGGTCACGCAGCACGCGGAAGTAACCGCCAAATGTCCCTGCCATGCTTTCCTGCGCTGCGCCCGGTTGCGCCTGGGGTTTGGTCTCCGGCAGGAATCGCCAGACGAGGACCGCCGTGATCAGGCTGATGACAGCATCGGCAATGAACAAGGCCAGGTAAGACCTAGCGGCCAGCAGACCGCCGATGGCCGGCCCAATCGTCACGGACAAATTGAAGGCCACGCGGATAATCCCGTAGCCCTGGGCGCGTTTCTCTTCCGGCAGCAGGTCGGCCACCATCGCATTGTGGGCCGGGCCGGCAACGTCGCTCAAGATACCTACAGTGAGAGCTAACACGAAGAAAGCCTCAAAGGAATTGACCAGACCCATCGCGACCGCGCTGAAGGAGGAGGCGATCAGGCCAAAGATCACGATGCCTTTGCGCCCCAGGCGGTCGGTCAGCGCGCCGCCAAATGTGGAACTGATAAAACCCGAGAGTGAGAAAACGGCAAACAACACGCCGACTTCGGTCATACCTACACCGAACTTCTTAGTCAGGTACAGGGCGAAGAAGGGGTACAGCATCGCGCCACCGACCCGGTCGATGAACGTGATCAGCACCAGGGTCCAGAACGCCCGCGGGTATTCGTGGTAAATATCCACCAGCTTTTGTCGTTGCTTCTCAATAAACATTCGAATTCTTTCTTAATAGAAATCCGTCTTTTCTAAATTTATTATAGCCAATAAATTGATTTTGTCAAGTTAAATATTGATATTATTGATTTTTCTATCAAAATTATTCAACTAATCCCATGCTAAATAAACCTTTTCCAGTGGCTATGAGTCACTGATTTCCGAAACTCGATTTAGCGATACAATTACTTCAATCTCTATCGCAAACGGAGGCGGCATGATCCGTTCATTGTATTACCTGCCCAAAAAACCTCTGCGCACCGATGTGCAACCGGATGAATTCGCCAGAGTCATCCAAAACCGTAATAGTGTACTCTGGGTCGATTTCTCGGGCGAGGCTCCAGAAGTATGCGAACCCATCCTGCAACAGTTTGGCTTCCATCCCCTGGCCATCGACGACGCCCTGCAGGAAACCCACTCCCCCAAACTGGACGATTGGAGCGAGTATCTTTATATCGTCATCAATTACATGCGTTTGAACGGGGAGTCAGCAGACAACTGGGATACTGAAATAGATGAGTTGGATATTTTCCTGGGTTCCAACTACGTGATCACGCACCATGACCGCCCCCACGCCTCCATCGATGCAACCTGGATTTCCTGCCAGCGCGACCTTCGACATGTCCAGGAGGGCGCCGACCATTTGTTATATAAGATCATCGACAATGTCGTGGCAGACTATATGCCCATAGTAGAGCGCATCGATGAGGCCATCGACGCCATCGAGGATGAAGTCTTCGACCGTCCCGCTCCCAATACCCTGGAACGCATCTTTGCCCTCAAGCGCATACTCCTGGCGATGAGGCGTATTTTGTTGCCCCAGCGCGAGGTGCTCAACAAATTGGCTCGGGACGATTACCGGGTCATCGACCAAAAAGACCGCATCTTCTTCCGTGATATTTACGACCACCTCGTCCGCCTGCATGACTTGAACGAAAGCCTGCGCGACCTGGTTAGTGGCGCGCTGGATACATACCTCTCAGTGATCAACAACCGTATGAACGAGATTATGAAAACCTTCACTCTTATCACCACCCTGTTCATGCCCATCACTTTTGTCACTGGCTTCTTTGGTATGAACTTCTTCGAGCCAGTCGCAAAATTGGTCGGCTGGACAACACGGGAGGCATTCATCACCACATTGGGAATACTTGCTTTGCTACCTGCGGGAATGTATTTCTGGATGCGCCGACGGACTTGGGTTTAGGGACAAAAAAACGCTTTCTGCGAGCCTTGACACAGAACGGATGTTCGTGTATATTTATAGCACAAATGAGCGAATAATGCTCACCCGTGCCAGGTAATGGCAGGAGGCAGTTATGATGATGGTTCGTAAAAGTAAAGGTTTGAGTGAGCGTCACATCCGCGTTTTGGAATTCCTGGTAAAGTACCAGAACGAGAATGACCGTCCCCCCTCTATCCGCGAGATTGGCGATGCAGCCAAAATCTCTTCCACTTCCGTTGTTAACTATTATCTCGAACAACTCGAGAAGATGGGCTACATCGAACGCGATGGCCGTGTTTCGCGCGGACTCCGGCTGACTGACAAGGTCAACGAGGTCATCCAGGTCATCACCGACCTGATGCGCATTCCTGTAATGGGACGCATCGTTGCCAGCGCTCCGGTCCCGGTGCCTGCTTCAGACTTCCCTTATTACGATGCCGAAACCAGCGTCGAAATTGCCACCTCCCTGCTGCCCGCGCCGGAAAAGAATAAGCAGCTCTTTGCTCTAGAAGTAGATGGGGACTCAATGATCGATGCCATGGTCAACGACGGTGACTATGTCATCATGAAGCCGGTCGCCAGCAATGCCGAAGTCCGCAATGGTGAGATGGTGGCTGTGTGGCTCCCCAACCGGGATGAGACCACGCTCAAATACTTCTACAAAGAAAAGGAAGGCTATCGCCTGCAACCCGCAAACCCAACTATGCAAGCGATCATGATTAATAAAGAGGAACCTTTGGAGATCAAAGGTAAAGTTGTGATGGTCATCCGCAAAGTAGACACGGTTGCAGCGTAAAAATCAATATCGAATGTCGAACAAGACGGCCCACGGTGTGGGCTGTTTTGTTTTTTAAGATAATGAATTTGACATGATAAGTTCGTACACCGGAGAGTAGAATCTCTATGAGTGTTAATAAATGGATACCTCACAACAATTACGGGCAGCTTACGAAACCGCCAGAGCAGGTGACCGACCAAGAGCACGCCAGATTGTAAAGGAAATCCTCAAGGTCGAACCCAATAATGATGCGGCCTGGTATCTCTATGCCAGGATTGCGGAAAACAGACAAAGGTCCATCTATTGCCTTGAAAAAGTTCTGGAAATCAATCCCTCCCATGTGCGCGCCAGTCAGGATTTGGAAAGATTCAAGACTGACAGCCAAGGTTCCCCACCTCCACAAAGACAAAATTTGCCCGTACATACCGGGGAACAAACACCGAAAAAGCAACCTTCAACGAAATTTCCTGTTTGGATTCTGATCACTGTTGCGGGTTTTGCGAGTATCGTGGTCATCGCATGTATTGGTTACTTTTTTATTGCTGGGGCACTGCTCCCGAGCGCACAACCGTCAAGTCTGGCCACGGCGCGACCTAGTGTACTTTCCACGCCAACCAGCGACTGCACCTGCCTTCAGGCAACAGTCTATCTGGACGAAACCTTTTCCAGGGTCGAAACCATTGAAACCCAAATAATGAGCATCGCGAATGCCTACGAAGACGATACCCTGTTCCAACTTGATTTTGCGACATTTAGTTCGCAAGCAAAAGCCGTCTACAAGGAGCAACAGGCAGAAACTGCCCCATCGTGCTTGCAGGCTTTCCAGAATAAAACTGTCTCCCTTCTATGGAACTGGCAGCAAACAATGGAGTATGCAGCGAACGGCCAGTATGATGCAGTAGATGTATTCTTTCAAGGCTTCATGGATGATTTCTCCGCCCTGGATAGCGAGGCAAATAGGCTGTTAGAGGAAGAGCTGAACGGCTGCATCATGGATCCCGATTCCGGGCCAAATTTATAACGATCCTAAGCACAAAAAAGACGGCTCGTTGAAAGCCGTCTTTTTTGTTGTGTTTTATATGTTGTATTTACTTGAACCTGACGCCAGGTTCTTTATGGCCCGCCGGCGGTTTGTCCAGTTTGATCCGGCTCTTGGATTTCGAGGGTTTCGAGCTTGCAAAAACCTGTGCGGTACGACTGAACAATCCCGGCACAACCAGCAAAACCAAGATAGCTGCCAGGATACTGCCGAATAGCAGCCACGAGCGACCGGAGACTTCAGGCAGCACGCCACCAGGGTTATACTCCGCTTCCATCGAAACGCCAATTTCTGAAAGCGATACCGTCAGATCGCGGTTGATACCGTCGCGCAATGGAGAGGGCGAGATATATGTGATGGCATATTCGCTCTGAAGCGACTGCCCATATTGTCGGTACAGCGTGCTTAATGTTTGGGCATCAGTGGCAAAAGCATACTGGCCGCCTGCTCCCTCGGCTAAAGCCCGCAACCCGGCTTCGTCCAGCCCTTCCTGACCGCTAGCAGTGATATCGCCAAAGCCTATCGCAGAGATCGACAGGCCGCTCTCGCCAATACTATTGATCACATCTTCAGCCGTACTGCTGCTCTGGTTATCCATACCGTCGGTCAGGACGATGATCGCTTTGCGGCCTGAAACACTTTCCAACGCTTTTTCTGCCTCGATCAGGGCATTATACATGGCCGTATCACTGCCGGTTTGCAGCCCATCGATGGCGCTGATCAAGGTTGGAATATCCGTTGTGATCGGCTGAACGGTATAAACCTGCGTGTCATACGTGATCAACCCAGCCTGATCCCCGGCGCGCATCCCGCTGACGTAAGCTTTAGCTGCCTCTTTGGCCGCACCGATCTTGTCATTCTTGTCCATGCTGCCGGAAATATCGATGACCAGTATGGTCGTCACGGGGATGGCTTCACCACCGACGACTGCGCCGCCACCCTGGACGTTTACCGGCTGCATCAATTCGCCATTCTCATGGATCTGGATTGTTTCCGGGTCTACGCCGACAGGCGCGCCAGAAGCATTCGTAACCGAGACGTAAACGGTCACGTTGGGGAACTGGGAATTGTCTACCTGGGTGATGCGCACCTGCGCGTCGTCGGCCTGCGCGGCAACCTGCGAGAATGGTTGCAGCCCAATGAACGAGAGCAGGATGAAGGTCAGAATGAAGCGTAAATATTTATTCGCAGTCATCGCTACCTCTTTTCGTGGTACACCAGTTCGGTGTTACCCATGCGGATTTTCTGTCCGTTCGTCAGGGAAGTTCGTTCGACCCGTCTGTTGTTGATAAAGGTACCTGAAAGGCTCATGTCTTTGAGGGCAAATTGCGACCCATCGCCCGTCAGCATGGCGTGCTGAGGTGCGATGTCCGGGTCGGGCAGGACGATTTCCGACTTTAGCGGGGAACTGCCGATGGCAATCGCCGGCCCACCCGCACGCATGAACTTATCCAGGATGAACTCGGTCCCTTTGAGTTTGCCGGAAGTGACTTCCAGCCAGGCGCGCGACAGCAACACAGCGATCAACGAGATGAATGCGCCAACTGCAGCACCCAGCAATACCAGGCCAGCCGCTTTGCCTGCAAGGGGATCTTGCAACCAGGTATGTGCTGACTCGAGCAGGAAACCACCCAGAGCGCCGCCGAGCAGTCCGCCAAGCATCCCTTTCCAAACCTGGCTCTTGCCGACAATGCCTTCGGCCAGACCGATCAAAAGGCCGAACACCGCCCAACCAAGAGCGCGACCTAGGATGCCCGCGCCGACCGTCTGGAAGAAGAACTCGCTCAATGGAAGGCCGATCGCACCGGCGCCCAATCCCAGGGTGCCGCTGAATAAACCGGATTTTAACGCCCGCACGGGGTTGCGCGTCAGTAAGCCTTCGGTAAGCCCGATAAACAGGCCTACGCTCAATCCCACCAGCGCGCCGACAACAGCTTCGCTCAGGTACAGGTTGGAAGCGAATGAGAGCCCCAACAGATCGCTGATCTGCCAGCCAACCAGGCCGCCGAGCGCGCCGAGCAACGCATAGTAGTAAGTACGCATTCGTCTACTCATTGGATGAACCTCCTTTGGGTGCATCAACTGTTTGCCATAAATTTTGCCAGCGAACGACGCTGTTTCCAGATGCTCCGTCGACTTCGTAAAATCCGAAGTAACGATTTGGGTCCAGCTCGCCATCTGGCTGACGGATAAAAAAACCACCAAGAGATGAGTACGGTTCGACCACAAGTGCTACCTGCCAGGGCTCTGGAAAGAAATTCTTGTGCAGCCAGGTATCGTAATGAGACAAAAAGATACCCATGCGCGGATGGGTGTGATACCATCCGACAATCCTTTCGCCCTCGAAGCGTTTTTCTATCTGGTCATGGAGGTCCACGAGGCTGTCCTGGGTGAATGTCAGATAAACACTCCCCTGTAGTGTGTGACGAGCCGGTAAGGCGTGTTTAACGATCACGAACTCTTCGCCCGTCTCTTCATCCACGCACCAATCACCGACCAACACGCCACCCACTTCTACTGTGTCGCTGCTACAAGAATGGACGCTCACGCGAATATAGGCCGCACGGTCGAGAAAAACAGAAACAGCCTTTTGCAGCCCGTCGCCGTCGTGAGGCGAATCCCAACGCTGGGCATTCTCGAGTGGTTTTACCGTCGCATGAGGTTGCGGTATATCTGGTGGCGCAATGCGGATACCTAATCCGGGCATAATAATCTCTCATTATTTGCTGCCCGGGCCGCCCGGAAAAACCGGGACGGCCCGGGAGAATTGGGGGATTACCCCGCAGTGACATCGGCGGTCATCATCAACCGATCACCTTCGGGTATCCCGGCATCTTCTAGGGTCTCTTCTTCTTTCAATTCGCGACCCAGTGCTTTGCTGTCCAGTCGGTAGGCCATCGGACGGCCATCCGGACCGGTGACTGGGAGTTCCAGGGAGGTGGTCAGTTCGGGAACTAACTCCTTTACCTGTACATCGCCAGGCACTTCAGCATTGCGGCTGCCTCCAGAGGGAAGCACGATTGTGACAGGGATATCGGACATGATTTTCTCCTTTCTATCTAAGTGGTCGGCTGATTTTCAGCCGTTTCGGAACGGTGTTCCTGCACGTGCAGCGCAGAGGGATTATTTCAATCGGATTTTAGGTTTCTTCTTCAGCAGATCCAATGGCTTGAGCCTTACCAAGCCGGAAGGCTTCTCCTTCTCGGAATCTGCCGAGCCTATTTTTACATTTACTTTTGGTTTTTCAGGTTCTGCCAGTTTTAATTTCACGTTCGCACTGGCTTTCCCAGAATCTGCCGGTTTGATACTCGATTCTGCTTTCGGTTTTGCGCTCGCATCTGACGTGGTCAGATGCACACGCTCAGGGCGAAGCAATTCACGTTCATCCAGCGGGAATGCATTCGGGTGTTTCTTGCGATATTCGCGTGACCAACGCGCAGCTTCTGCATCCCAGGGGAAAGGCGGTTTGGTCGGGTCATCATGGAAATTCTTCCACTGAAGCATTTCGCCTAACATGACTACCAGACGGTCGAGCGAACGGCTGGCAGCCCACCAGGCCGCGTCAATACACACGCTTCCATTCAAGTGATTGATGTTTGGATGCCAGATCGGCGTCAACCACTTCATTCCTGGCCAGCGGTGCGGATACTGGTTATGCAGATATATTTCTACCTGATGGTGTTCTGCATATTTAGGATTACCCTGTCGGTCGACTGCCGCGATGCTCTTGCATTTGAAAGAAATGATGTAGCGTTCCGGAGGCAGATTAGGGCGCGATGAGGAGGCCGTAAAGGAGATCAAATCGCTGCGGGCAACCATTTCCAGCATCAGTTCATGGTCGGCGCGCAGCCGGCGCATGCGCGGCGTATCCGCAACCGATGGCCCACCTGCCCCTGCAGTGATATCGGCCGTGATCATCAGGCGGTCGCTTTCAGGGACGTTCGCCTCGGCCAGCGTTTCATCTTCTTTCAGTTCCCGACCAAGTGCCTTGCTATCAAGCCGGTAAGTCATCGGCCGGCCGTCCGGCCCAACCGTGGGCAACTGGAGCATAGAGGCCAGTTCCGCTAGTAAATCGCCAGCAGGCACATCGTCAGGGATTTCGGCGTTACGCGCACCCCCACTGGGAAGAATCAGGGTTATGTTAAGATCAGGCATAGTTTTTCCTCATCCTCATGTATTTAAGTGTGGCACCTGGCACACGCCAGTGATCGCCCAACAATCGGCATGATGCAGCGAATGGCAAACCTCGCATTCCTTTACACCACCCGGGTCATCTCGGGAGACGGGCTCAAGACAATACGGGCAGCGATGTTCTTCGACAACTGCTAACTGGACATGCGCCCGACTAAGCAGAGAACTTCTGCGTTTCGGCCGGGTAGGTTGTTTTGTGACAAACTTCATTCGCGCACGGACCTGTGGCCTGCTGCCGTTTCCAGACTGGACACCGGTTCCGGAGCCCAATCTCAACCTGGGTTGCAGGGACCAGCTTCGAGGTGTCCTGGCGCGGTGAGTTTGGGGAATCACGACCTGGCGAACTGCTTCGACGTTTGTCGAGTAATCAACGTCACTGGGTACAGGTCTATACCAGGCCCAAAGGGCAGCCCAGGAGGCAGTTATCCCTAGAATCATGTGGATAAGATCCGCCCAACTCACATAGCCACGGCCGAGCGCAATGACATCGATCCCAATCTTCCAGTCCGAGAAATAGCCCTGAATGGACAATCCCGCTAATGGCATGACAGTAGCGGCGATGGAACGGATAAACCAATGCCTTTTCGACAACAACAGTCTTACACCAAAACCGGCGATAACTGCTACAGTACCGGATGCAAAATAACTGAACATAATCAGGGGAAACCATGTAACCATTTCCAGAAGTAATACCAAACCAAGCGCATACGCCGCCGTAAGCAGGGTCAGCAACACTAACTTCCTAAACAGATGGCGGGGTTTTCTAATTCGCGGGGATATATCCGCAGGGTTCATTACAGCAGTCCGCAAGGCCATGGTTTCTCAATACCTAGCATACTTTCATGTGATCGTGATCGGGCTTGAAAGAAATCTTTTTCGAACGCACAGCTTCTGGGTCACGAGCTGGGCTGTGAGATTCCTCACCCATCTTGACCACTACATCCGGTCGGTCTTTAATGCGAATGCGCTTTTTTGATGATGGTATACGTATTCTTTCCGTTGAGTTATCTTCTTTCCGAATGCGGATGCGGTCACGGGCTGGGTTCGTGGGAGAATCCACCAAGCGTACTTCTTCTTTGAGCCGAATGCGTCCGCCAATCTTTAGCGGTTTTTCAGGTTCTGTCTGTTCAAAGTGGCGAAAATGAAGCGCTTCTGGCAGGTCACCGCTTAATTCGTAGAAACGGTATTCAAGGCCATTATGAGCGCGCAAAATGTGTAATGGCGGCACACCCACATTGGCCAACGTGCGATGCAGGAAGTTTTCATCACCCATGATCGTGTGAGTGAATTGAGCTTCACGTAGTTCTCCACAGTCGGGACAATGACCGGCTTCAAAGGTGATCTCGCTTACTGGCCGCAGCACTACCTCAATGGAATTGCAATTAGGGCATTCAAGCGAGGTGACCAGTTCCTGATCCAGTTCGATCATCGCATCCGGCCCCAGGTCAGCGCGGGCAATCCTGAGCAGATCATCCAACGTAGCTCGTTCCGCGCGCGCTGGCAGTTCAGTAATTTCGCCATACGTCCAGTGACTTTCGCACTCCTCGCGCGGGACATATGCCGTGGTGTGCATGTCGTTGTTTAGCCCATTGAAGTGTACGACTTTGCCAGGCTCGACCGGCATATCGTGAATAAGCTTGAGCGCTTCTTGTGATTGCATTCCGCCAATGATGGAGGCGATTGTCGGTGTCGTAGGGACCTTTCCAAGCAACACGTTCTGGCGCGCCAGCAATTGGCAGGAGTAACGCAGAGATAAGTCGCGCAGGGCCTGTTCGGTCAGGGTACATTCGTAACAAGCACCCTCTCCGGGGACGAAGACGCGCATCAGTCCAAGCAATTCCTGGATAGCTCCATCCACCCAGGGCTTATCCATCCAATAACAGAAACGGTTGACTGCCAGACGAGCCTCACGATTATCCAGGCAGCCGATGATAGCGTCCATGCGGCGAATAATTCCCAACCCCAGGCCAGTTGTCACGTCAGCATTGAGATATTGGACATGTATTTGGGGATTGATCGACTTTGCTCTGGCCGCCACTACTTCTGCCTTGCTGCGATGATTATCCGTTTCGCGGAAGAGCACTGAACGGCTTAAATTAGCCGCTTCGATGTTGTCAAAATCAATGATAAAGATGTGACCCACCCCCATCAGAGCCAGATTCTTGATGACTTCATTTCCCAAGGCGCCTGCTCCAATCACCAATACTTTCGCCTGTTGAACTTTTTCGCGTTCCCACCAGGAAATGAATTCGAAAGTACCCAGGCGATCTTTCTGCAAGTTGGGGATGTGCAACGGTTTTTCCGGGCTCACCGGCACCCGCCGTGGTCTCGTCCCTGGTTCATCCGTAACTGGCGAAGGATCGAGATTTACATGCCCGCCAGCCAATTCCTTTGCCTGCGTTATATTCGATTCATCAATCGTCCGTACGAACCAACCGACGTTACGTCGTGACTCGATTAGATTTTTTTCCTCGAGGGATTTAAGCGCTTCTCTGACGGTTGTGCGGCTGACACCAAATTGATCTATTAGCGCACGCTCGGAAGGCAGTTGGGCACCAGGTTGTAAACTGTTATCCAGGAGTGAAGCGGCCAGCTTGCCAGCAATTGTGCCAGATAGGGTTTTGTGGGGGATAGGTTTGATTTTCATAGCAATCCTTTGGTATCAGTGGTCAGACCAAAGATACCAAAAATGCAAGGGATTCACTTTGCAGAATCGTAAGGTTTGACTAGGAATATAGTCATCCCCCCTATGTTTACCAACTTAGTATTATTTCTTAACCAAAAAGACGACTCAATTTGAGTCGTCTTTTTGGTTAAGAAAAAGTGGTTACGCGAGTTCGATAACCGCGCCAGCCTCTTCCAATTTCTTCTTGGCATCCTGAGCAGCATCCTTGCCCACAGCGCTCAAGATCTTGCCACCAGCGGTCTCTGCCATCGTCTTGGCATCGCCCAAACCCAGGCTGGTCAACTGACGAATGACCTTAATGACCTCGATCTTCTTGGGGCCAGCGTCTTTGATGACCACATCGAACTCGGTCTTTTCTTCGACAGGTTCGGCAGCGGCGGCTGGACCAGCAACTGCAGCCATTGCAACCGGCGCAGCAGCCGAAACGCCCCATTTCTCTTCTAACATTTTCACCAATTCAGCAGCCTCCAGAACGGAAAGCTCGCTCAACTGTTCGGCCAATTTTTCAAGATTAGCAGCCATTGTATATGTACTCCTTACAAATTAGATATTATTTTATTTGATCTATAGGTATCTTTTCAAAAGGAGGGGGAAGTGGGGTGTTTGGGCGGGCGTGGCCCGCCCAAACACCCCACACCCCATTTTACTGAAAAGACACTAATTGCATAATAATTCAGCCGATCACGCAGCGGCCTGAGCTTTCTCCGAGTAAGCCCGGAAGACAGAAGCCAACGAGCGCGCCGGTTCCGCAATCGTACGGACCAGTTTGCCAGCAGGCGCCTGAAGCACGCCCAGTAATTGTCCGCGAACAACAGGCAATGGGGGCAGATCTGCCAGGGCCTTCACTTGGGCAACGCCAAGCAACTCAGTACCCATATAGCCGCCTTTTACCTTGATGGCTTCCATACCTTTTGTCGCTTCAGCCAAAGCCTTGGCAGTCCCCACGGGGTCAGAGAAGGCAAACGATGCTGCCGAACTATTCTCTAACAGACCCTCAGGAATTACATACCCGCTTGATTCAAGAGCCCGTTTCACCAGGGTGTTTTTCACAACATGGAACTCGCCACCGGATTCACGCACCTTGGCGCGGATATTTTCCATAACCTTCATGGTCGCACCCGTGTATTCCACCAGGATCACGGCCTGACTGTTCTTCAACCAGTCTTTATACTGGTCGAGCACTTCATTCTTTTTCTGTTTTGAAAGAGCCAAAGGACACTCACCTCCTTTCTATATAAGAAGTCTTTGCCACCGCTGCGCGAGGCAAAGACTTCTGCAACCACCCGGGAGGGAGGAACGGCTCTCGAAAGAACCGTATTGTGCTTTCTGTCCTTACCTGAGCGGGGAATTAAGTCCCGTTTTTACGGGACACCCGCCGTCATCGGCAAGTGGCTATTCAGGTTATCAGGATCGATTAACCGGACACCTCCAACGCCTGAGCCTCGTTCGGTTCAATCTTGATACCAGGGCCCATCGTTGTTGCAACAGTAATACGCTTGATATACGAACCCTTCGCACCGGCCGGTTTGGCCTTTCGAATGGCGTCCATCAAAGCAGCAAAATTATCGAATAGCTTATCCGCCTCAAAAGAGACCTTCCCAATTGCTACGTGCATATTGGCAGTCTTGTCCAGGCGGAACTCTACGCGGCCAGCTTTGGCCTCGGTGATGGCACGTCCCATATCATCCGGGTTGACGACGGTGCCAGCCTTCGGGTTCGGCATCAGGCCACGCGGACCAAGTACACGACCCAGACGTCCCACCTTGCCCATCATATCGGGGGTGGCAATCGCTACATCGAAATCCAACGCCCCACCTTCAACCTTTTTGAGCGATTCATCATCATCAGCGACCAGGTCTGCGCCGGCCTCGCGCGCAGCGGTAGCACCTTCGCCTTGCGCAAATACCAACACACGGACAGTTTTTCCCAAGCCATGCGGGAGTACAACCACGTCGCGTACCTGCTGGTCAGCTTGGCGCGGATCGAGCGTTGTGCGAATATGAACTTCTACCGTAGAGTCAAATTTGGTCGAGGAAGTTTCCTTCGCCAGTCCCATTGCCTCGCGCGGCGAATAAAGTTTTTCAGGATCAATTTTGGCCAGTGCAGCCAGATAATTTTTACCGTGTTTTGCCATGATTACCTCCGTGGTACAAGCGGGCGCGCAAAACGCAACCCTCCCACAAGTTTAGTCGACTACCGTAATGCCCATGCTGCGGGCGGTCCCTTCGATCTGTTTCATTGCACCATCAATATCGATTGCATTCAGGTCTTTCATCTTCAATTCAGCAATTTCCTTGACCTGTGCGCGGGTAACCTTACCGACCTTTTCTTTATTCGGTACGCCTGAACCCTTTTCGACGCCAGCTGCCTTCCGCAAGAGAACCGCAGCAGGCGAAGTCTTCAAGACGAACGTAAAGGAACCATCCGTGAAGATAGTGATTTCTGCCGGAAGCACCTCGCCCGGCCTGTTCGACGTGCGCGCGTTATACTCCTTGCAGAATTGCATGATATTGATCCCATGACTGGCGAGCGCCGGGCCAATCGGGGGGGCAGGATTGGCCTTACCGGCTTCAATCTGCAAACGAACTATTGCCTTGAGTTTCTTTGCCATTTTTTACTCCTATGTGGTTTTAGCGGGCGATTAGGGACGCCCTCCCACGCATCAGGCCAGATATCCAGCCTGCTACCGTCAAATTAAGCTTTCTCTACCTGAAGGAAATCCAGTTCCACCGGCGTTTCACGCCCAAAGAAACTGACCATCACGCGCACCTTTGTACGCTCCATGTCGATCTCAGAGACCACGCCACGGAAATCGTTGAACGGTCCGTCGATGATGCGGACACGTTCGCCAACCTTGAAAGTAACCTTGACCGTTGGGGCATCGGCTTCCATACGCTTGACAATCTGGGCAACTTCTTCAGGCCGCAACGGCGTGGGATTGTTCCCCATGCCTACAAAACCAGTTACACCCGGTGTATTGCGCACTACATACCATGACTCTTCAGTCAGGATCATGTTGACTAACACATAACCGGGGAAGATGTGGCGTTCTACCGTGCGGCGTTTACCATCACGGACCTCGATCTCTTCCTGCGTGGGAACAACGACATCGAAGATCATGTCTTTCATGCCCATGGTTTCGATACGCTGCTCAAGGTTGTGACGAACTTTGTTCTCATAACCGGAATAGCAATGTATCACGAACCAGGCTGTCGAATCATTGCCCGATTCTGATTCGGGTTTAGTCTCTTCATCAGCAAGAATTGACTCAGCCTCAGCATCCATAGAAATATCGGAAACAGGCTTCTCGCTAAGGTCCGCATCAACCTCAACCTCTGATGAAACAGCAAGAGCAGGTTCTTCGCCCGCCCTTTCTTCGACAGAGGCATCCTCGGCCTCATTTACCAACTGGGTAACGGGGGCAGGCTCTTCATCCGATTCTGAGGCGGCAGAGTCGTCTAAAACAGGCTCATCCGAGGACGTCTCAACGATGTCCTCGGATGGTTCTATTTGCTCATCTTCAAGCCGCTGCTCTTCCGGTTCCTGCATATCCATTACTATCCTCAATCTCTATTCTTGCTTGTCAACATTAACTGCCAAGCAAAAGACTCAACAACCAACCAGCGACACCATCGATGATGATTCCCAGGAAAACACTCATGAAAGCCAACACAACCAGAACAATCAAGGTTAGCTGCCATGCTTCCTGGCGAGTTGGCCAGGAGACCTTACGCAATTCACCAACGGTTTCGCGGGTAAACCGTTGAATTGCGTTCTGCTTTTTGGAATCCTTCTTAGTAGCCAAGCCAATCTCCTTACTTGCATTCTTACGGCTAAAACGCCGCCTTCGTACGGACGGCGTTGCCCTTTAGGCAGGCCAGGAAGGACTCGAACCCTCAACCGCTCGTTTTGGAGACGAGTGCTCTACCAATTGAGCTACTGGCCTACGATTAGTTAGATAGTTATAGTTCCTGGTTATATAGTTTAGTAGCTCTTACCCATAACTATCGAACTATCTAACTACCGAACTACTTGGTTTCACGATGCAACGTATGCTTGCGGCAACGGGGACAGAATTTATTGAACTCGAGCCGGTTCGGATCGTTGCGACGATTTTTCTCTGTAGTGTAGTTGCGCTCCTTGCAATCGTTGCACTGCAACGTGATTACGGGGCGAACACCTTTTTTCTTAGAAGCCATTCTCTCTTACCAAACTTTCCAATATTATTCGATGATCTTGGTGACGACGCCAGCGCCGACAGTCAGACCACCTTCACGGATGGCGAACTTCGAGCCCTGCTCCAACGCCACCGGTACGATCAACTCCACCGTCAGGTTCACATCGTCCCCAGGCATGACCATC
>JAFGKO010000123.1 GCA_016928525.1 Anaerolineales bacterium
CTGATTTACTCAGTGATTACCTGCGGGCAGAACTGGCTGCTCCACGAATTCAGGCTTTCCTGCCCGCATAAGCGAAAGTCCTGTTAAAGTAACTTTTTCATTGCGAAAATCCCCCGTTTATGGACTGAGGTCGTATAAAAATAAATATACTGATGTCCCCGGACTTCTGAATTCACGCTTCAATTTCCCCATTGCGTCCAAGGCAGAAAGAAGAAAATCTTTTTCGTTGTAGTCTCTTGTCTCATAGACATGCGTTATCAAAACCCAAACCCTGGAGGCTCCATCCAAAGTTTGTAAGCGCCGCACGATGTTTTCCGGCTTCATGTAATCGGAAGCCTCGCTGGTCTGATATCGGACATCCCCCAACCCATAACGGCCCGCGTAGAAACGGAAGGCAGGCGCGGCGCCATTAGAAACGAATAAAGCGTCGCCCTCTTTCCAGTTTTCCGAAAGTGTGGCCATCGATGGGCGGATATGCTCGAAATATTTTGGGTTTATAAAATTATAGAGCGACTCAACTGCGGGTGAATAAAGTAAATAGCCTCCGACCAAAACTGCAAAAACTAAGTTCAGCTTATAGGGCAATCTACAACTATTTTTCATTGCATCAATTGCCTGGCTGATTAGAATGATTACCAGTGGAGCCAGGAAAAGAGACAAACGCCCACCCAGTGGGTACAACCACAGGCCCGATGCGATCAATACAAAAACGAAAATCATCAACAAAACACTGGCATAAGTCGTGTTTTTTCTAAAAAGAAAAATAAAACCAAGAATAGCTAGAACTAAGACAAACCAAGCCGGGGCAAAAATCCCGATTTGATTGCGAATCAAGCCGCTAAAAACTAACGCAAGCCATCCCCAATCCGACCAGAGCGGCGCTGGCACGAAATTTTCCTGCCAGTACTCCAGCAAAAACGTATTCTGGCTCAAGCCCCGTAACGAGACAAGATACAGCAGCCCCAGGTTCGCCAACCAGGTGACTCCTAGCAATAAAACTGAATTCATCTGATAGCGATCGCGTTGTTTTAAAGCCTGGATGAACAAACCAATCCCAATGCCAGCTAACACGAATAAGGCTGGGTGGGAAAACCACAAAGTCAATGCGCCGGCCAGTCCGAGGTAAATATAGTTTTTTCTTTCTGTCCACCCGCCAAAAAGGGGCATTGCTAAAAGCAACAAGGCTGTTGCCACGGCCACATCGATACTATATTGTTTCATCTCGGATGAGTAATAGATCAACTCCGAGCCTGTGGCAAATAGAGCCAGTCCGGTCCACAAACCGATGCCGGAAGTTGTATGCCGTAGCAACAGATAAAACAAACCCAGAGCAGTAATTCCGGCTATGAAGGGGAAAAAGCGCAAAACAAATTCGTGATCCCCAAACATGACGTTAAAAAGCTTTTCGACCAACAAGAATCCGATGGGGGCACCCTGGTCATAGTTCAGGGGTTGGAATAGGCCAGCAAAGTCACGGTTGACGATATTTAAAGCCAGCATGGCTTCGTCCAGCCAAAGTGAACGGCCGGTAAGATACTGTCTCAAGCGTAATAGAAATCCCACTAGGAGAATCACAGTGATAGTAAATCGCTCCCATGAAAATGCAGATTTGAGCTTTTGGAAAAATAAGGACGCCATACTAACCTTACATCCAATTATAGAGCAATAATTCTGGTCATCTCAAGCGGTTGTTGAAATTCATCAACAGGCGTAAAATAAGCCAGTCAGCTACAACTGGCAAGGATTAACTGTAATGTTGCCCCAAGAAGAAAGTGACCGTTCCCCCGAGGACAGTAAACCGCCCAGTACCAGGCTAGGCGGAAGGCGCGCGTTTAACCCAGGTAATTGCATCGCGTAGGCAGTCAAACTCCTGCGTGATGTGATTTCACGCACAGGAGGCTGCCATGCTCAACATTTATAAAAACACCCCTGAAGGGTTGCAGACCCTTGAAAGCCCAACAAACGGTTGCTGGATCAAAGCAATTGATCCGACGCCGGAAGAAATAGAAAAACTGGAAAATTGGGGAATCGAACCAGAACTCATAACCTATTCCTTGGATCAAGACGAAATGGCGCGTGTAGAGCGTGACGAAGCTTACACGCTTATCCTATTGCGAATCCCTCATTTCCAGGGCGAAACACACGACATTCCCTACTCCACCGTTCCAATGGGAATCATCATCAAAGATAACCTCATCGTAACCATCTGTCGCTATGAGAGTCAAATCACCCAAATCCTCACTAATGGTAAATATCGCGGTTTCAAGACCGCCAAACGCTACCGCTTCGTACTCTATGTACTGCTTGAAACCGCTACCCGCTACCTGACCTACCTGCGCGAGATCAACCGCTCGGTAGACCACGTGGAAGACCAACTTCAAAAATCAACCCGTAACCGCGAACTGCTCGAACTGCTCAAGTACCAGAAAAGCCTGGTCTACTTCACCACCGCCCTGCACTCCAATGAAGTGATGATGGAACGCCTGCAGCGCATGCGCATTTTCAATCAATATGATGAAGATGAAGACCTGCTCGAAGATGTTATTACGGAAAATCAGCAAGCCATTCAGATGACCAACATCAACGCCGAAATCCTAAGCGGCATGATGGACGCCTTTGCATCCATCATCTCTAACAATCTCAATGCGGTCATGAAAGTCCTGGCGACACTCACTATCGTCGTCAGCCTGCCAACTTTGGTGGCGTCATTTTATGGCATGAACGTCAGCCTGCCAGGGGAAAATCACCCGTTCGCCTTCCTGACCGTCTTTGGCATCTCCATCCTGCTTTCCGGTCTGGCAGTCATCATCTTCTACAAACGCGGCTGGTTCTAATGCAAGCTGAAATCGTTCTTGACGCGCAGGCCGAACTTGGCGAAGGTCCAGCCTGGGATGTGAAAACCGGGACGCTCTACTGGGTGGACATCCTGGGGAGACGCATCCACTATCATTGTGGCGACGAAAACGGATTTATCCAACTGGACGAAATGCCCGGCTGCCTGGCTCCATCTAGAGACGGTTCCCTGCTCGTCGCCGCCCGCGCATCCATTCTCAAGCTCGAATTGGCCACCGTTAAAACAACCGTTCTTGCCTCCGTAGATGAACCCGCTAACAACCGCTTCAACGACGGCAAATGCGACCCGGCCGGCCGTTTCCTGGCCGGCAGCATGAACATGGATGAGAAAACACCCAGCGGTGCGCTTTACTCATTCAACGGGCAAACTGTCACTAGCCTGCTGACCGGTATCCGCATTTCCAACGGCCTGGCCTGGAGCCCTGATCACAAGACGCTCTACTACATCGACACGCCCACGCGTGAAGTCAAAGCCTTCGCCTACGACCTATCCACGGGCCAGATTGCGGAGCCGCGCGTGGTCATCCGCGTGCCAGAATCCCTTGGCTGGCCGGATGGCATGACCTCCGACACGGATGGCAACCTGTGGATCGCCATGTGGAGCGGCGCGAGTATCACGCGCTGGAACCCGCGAAATGGGGACCTGCTCGAGCAAATTCCACTGTCGGCCAAGAATGTCACCTCTTGCGCCTTTGGGGGAGAAAATCTGGACGAACTCTACATCACCTCGGCGCGCGTGGGACTGGACAAAGCTGATTTAACGGCTTACAGGTATTCGGGGAGTTTGATGCGCATGAAGACCAAAGTCCAGGGGATGCCCACTTTCGAGTTCGGGTAAAATCAAAGGCGTGGATCAGGCTTCAGTCCCTTCCCAAAGAATCGCATATCTGGATGTCGCCAAAGGCATCGGCATTTTACTGGTCGCCCTGGCGCATGCGGATGTTTCACTCTTTTCCCCTTACTTGCACAAGTTCATATACGCTTTCCACATGCCCTTGTTCTTTTTTCTTTCGGGATATTTCTTCAATCCAGGAATCCCTTTCTGGACTCTGCTAAAGAAAAGATTCAACTCGATTCTCAAGCCTTATCTTGTCACGATTTTTTTGATCTATATCGTATCGCTCTCTTTTACCAACATGCGCTTCGCCACTGTGTTTGGCCGCATCCTCAAATCCATGTACGCCACAGGCTATTACATTGACTGGGTACAGCTCTGGTTTCTACCCAGCCTGTTCGTCACCAGCCTGTTCGCTTTTCTTTTTTACCGCGTCATCCTGATCCGTATCGATAATCGTTACGTGCGCTGGTCCGTCTTGCTTGGGATACAGGCCATTGCAGTCGCTTTCCTGGATGTGTTTTATCCCTTTTCGGTTTCGCTGTTGGGCAAGGAATATGAGTTATATGGCCTGCCATTTAGCCTGGATCTGGTGTTGCTGAGCGGTTTCTTCTACATTCTGGGGAATGAAATTCGTCAATCCACTTCCGACAAGACATTCGACAACCTGTGGATACTCTTCGGAACAGGTGGCGGGCTCATCTTGCTGACCGTGCTGTTCCCGCAGCGAAGCGACTTCAATACCCGCCTGTTCGAATCGTTCCCGATCAACACTGCCGAAGCCATCCTGGGCATCTTGTTCGCGTTAGCTGTCTCGAAGCAAGTCGTTTTACGGACCACGCGCCTTGCCTCAGTGCTCAAGTACATCGGCCAGGCCTCACTGTTTATCTTGATTTTCCATGTCCCCATTCAAGAATTCTGGATGCCAAAGATTTTCTTCGTGACGGGACTACAGGCCTTTTCGATCCTGTCTGCTTTTGTGATCAGCATCCTCTTTTGTTTGGGGATCTATAGAGTCTTTTTCGAGCAGAATCCCATCGCGCTTTTCTGGTTTGGAAGAAGATCTTCACTTCCCAAAAAGCAACGAGAAGAACAAAACTCGAAATAAAATTCGGAACATAAAAATTGCAAAACCTATAACAGCATGAGGATGTTCTTTGCTTCCTCATGCTGTTTGCCATGCTGATTTCTACAATTATTAGGGTTTAAAGATGGATGGGTGTAATCCATGTCCGCGATTATCTCCTAAGTTGCGGGAGATATTATTGTAATCCGCCAACTCATCCGGAGTCAGGGTAATCTGCAACGCTGTGCCACGGAAATCGTTAAATCCGATTGCGTTATCAAATATGACAGGGAAAGGAATTGCTGATATATTATCTCTGCTATCAGTCAATTCAAATGCAACTATATCAACAACAAGTGGTGTATCGCTCACCAAGCTGATTTTATTCTTGGTCACATAGTTGTTCTTGATCTCTGCTGCTCCTGCCCCACCCCAGCGGAAATCGGCGAAGAGCACAATCCCTGAACCCTGATAGCCACCGCCATCGCCAGAATATACATGGAGCGTTCCATTAATCTTGTTTTGGGAAATTACATTGCCAGAGACAGTCCCTCCGCTGTAATCGCCTATCAAAATACCAATGCCTCCTCCATTACGAGTTCGCAAATCTGTAATGTCATTGTGACTGATTGTCCATCCGCTGCCCCGCCAATTCGAGATAGCCTGTATCGAGTTGATGAATGTATTATGTGAAACAGTGACATTGTCTACTCCATCGCCGTTCATGATCGCGAGGTCAACTTGAAATTGAAGGTGGCTAATTTCAGCTCCATCACTTCCTGCTAATAGCCGGAGGCCCATTGAAAGTCCCGCGGGATGCATCGGGCCACTGTCGATGATGGCCCCACCCTGGCCCTTAATTTTGACCGCTTTGTTTACAAGAGCCCCAGCATGGTTACCTGGGCCAACGAAAATTGTATCCCCAGCCAAAACATTTGGAGAATCGATAGCCTCTTGGATGGTAGCAAAATCACCTGGTACATGCCAAACATTACCAGCTTTTGCTAATGCTGTCATTGGCAAAGCTAGCAAAGCAAGAAGCAATAAAATTGTTGTTAACTTTTTCATTTGATTTTCCTTTCCTTATGTAGCAAGAAACAAAGAAGGTTGAACTCAACGGACAGTATGTCTGATGCACCTCCTTTCCATAAAAACAAATAACCGGCCAGAATCGGCCGGTTTCGCTATTGGCTCCCCAAAAGTTTACCCCTGCGTGAATGTATTCTTCGATGAAATGGGCAAGCGACCAGATACTACTTTTGGTTCTTCGCCGCCAAAAACTAAATTGACTATTTGCTCGAGAACAACACAATTAAGATCCCACCAGTAATACCAACAATTTTATTGTAGCTAAACTCTTTTCAATTACAAGACGAAAAAAGTACTACAAAAGTTACATGCTTGCCGTATTAGAGTATAGTTACTAAGATTAGTCTGTAAAAATCACACTGTCGTATCCCAGCGCCTGGAAGAAACGGAAGAGATAATTCTCTGCGTTTGTCTGCGCCTGCTGTAGAATCCCATCTTCCAAAGCAGCCCGCCGGATTTCATCCTCGGCACTCTGGCGGGCCAGGGTTTCCAGGTCTTGCACACCCTTGCTCAGGAAGCCCGTATCACGATCATAAACGTACGATTTCTGGTTATCCAATGTGGCAACGAAAATCTCTGCCGGGGGCAGGGTTACATACAATACGCCATTATCGAGCCGAAGTTGTTCCGGGCCGATCTTTTCCATGTCAATGCCGGCAATGACAATACCATGTGCCACGAAAAGCACACGGTCACCGAACAGGAAATCAAAAGTGCCCTGTCCGATCTCGGCAGTGATGACCTTCTCAATGCTATACTGGATGGTCTCCAATCGTGCCAGGGCGCGCACTTCGTTGATATAGGTCACCGGGTCTGGGATTATGGTAGGAGTAGGGTGCATCAGTTCCGCTACCTGGGTTTGCAGGCTTTCGTTCGCCTGCTGGACCTGGTTGAATGGCCCCGAGGCAGCATCTGTGGCCGCTTGCGCGCTCTCACGTATGATTTGCACGATAAAATAAACCGCGACGAAGAACCCGATAAGGACGAGCAGGGAGAGGAAGTTTTGTTTCATGCCTGTATTATAAACATATTTTATATACAAACACACTTGTTTACACATTTCTCTCAAATTTATTATAGAATTAATATACTTGGATAATCCTTATGCTTGGACTGGAAAAACTACTCTCACTCAGCCTGACTCTGTTGATGTTGACGGCCTGCAGCGTTACCTTTTGGGACGCTTCAGAAAATACGCCTGAGCCTACCCTCGGTATGGAGACAGCTCTCGCCATTGCAGCCGCGACCGCTGAAATTCCTCGCCCCACACCGACGCCAGCGGCGCTAGGGACAATTGAGAACCCCTTGGTCCTGACGTTGCCGCCGGGCAGCTCTGCAGATGTAGAACGTGTTGAGGCGGGTAAAGCCTTTGCCGAACAGCTTTCCGAAGTGACCGGCTATACATTCGTGGTGGTTGCGCCAGAATCTTATGCCAGATTAGTAGATGCTATAGGAAAAGGGAACGCACACATTGCTGTTCTGCCTGATTATGCCTATGCCCTGGCGTACGAAAATGGATACGTAAATGCGGCTTTTGCCAGCTTAAAATCGGGAGAAAAGGCCTATGGGGCGCAGTTCATCGCTCGCAAGGATGCAGGCTTCAAGTCCTATTTTGATACGCAGACGGAAGAAAATACTGCGGATGCGGCCACGGCCCTGTCCCAGTTCCGCGACAAAAAGCCTTGCTGGTCAGACGAGACTTCCCCTTCCGGGTATGTCATACCATCCGGAATCCTGGCGCACAACGACATTTCCCTTCGTCTCCCCGCCTTTGTGCAAGGCCAGCCTACGGTAGTGCGGGCGGTGTATGTCGGTGGTATTTGCGACTTTGGCGCTACGTACATCGATGCGCGTGACTTTCCCGCCGTGCTGGATGAATACCCCGATGCGCTTGAACGGGTGCGTGTGATCTGGCGTATCCCGCCAATCATCCCTTACGAAACCTTCGTGATTGCTCGCACTTTGCCGCCGGAAATAGTACAGGCCTTAGAGGACGCTATGTTCCGGATATCTGGCATGCAAGCTGGGAGGCAGGTCTTGGGGCAGGCTTACGGAATCGAAGAGTGGGAGCGTATTACGGACGCGTTCTATGAGGAATTTCGCCTGTATCTTGATGCTTCTGGTGTTGATTTGGAGAGCCTGCTAAATTGATAATCTTAAAATTTAGGTTAAAGATTGATTATGGTTACAAATAACACTTGCTCACCTTGCAATTTTGTTATAATATCAAGGCTGTAAGGGGAACGTCCCCCTATCATCCCAATCTTCTGAGAGGAGAAGAAATGAAAAAAGCACGCCTATCATATATGTTGTTCGCTTTAGTGGCTGCGTTAGCTCTTGCACTTTCCGCTTGTGGCCCGCAGCCGACCGAGGCTCCCGCGCCTGCGCCCGAGCCCACCGCGATGCCTGAACCCACCGCGGTCCCGGAACCGACCGAGGCACCCGCTGCCATCGGCGAGGAAGGACACCCCATCAAGGTGCTGTTTGTCCCGTCTGTGGATGTCGACTTCATGATCGCCGGTGGCGATCTATTAGAAGTTGCTCTGAACGAAGCCACTGGCCTATACTTCGAAGCTAGTGTCCCGACTTCTTATGCCGCGACAATCGAAGAAATGTGTGCTTCCCCCGAAGACACCATCGGCTTCATCCCTGCTATGGGTTACGCTCTTGCGAACCAACTCTGCGGCGTTGAGCCCGGTTTGGCTTCTGAGCGCTACGGCTGGAATGTCTACTGGACCGAGTTCCTTGTAGCTCGCGATAGCGATTACCAAACCATCGAAGACCTGGAAGGCGCCACTTGGGCTTATCCGGATGCTGGTTCCACCTCTGGTTTCCTGTATCCCTCCGCCATCTTTGATGACGCTGGCGTCACCATTGGCGAGACCGTCGAAGCTGGCGGTCACCCGCAGGCTGTGAAAGCTGTCTACAATGGAGAAGCAGATGTTGCTACCGCTTACTTCAGTGCTCCCTTGCTGCCAGAAGGCAGTTGGACGACTGATATGTCCCCGGATGTTCCCGACGAAGTCGTTGCCGACTGCGCCCCGAACGAAGAGGCCAAACTGTACTGCGGTGAGTACCGCGTGCTGGATGCCCGCGCTGCCATCGTGGAAGAAGCCCCCGATGTTGTCCAAAAGGTCCGCATTCTGACTCTCTCTGGTGAGATTCCCAATGACACCATGTCCTTCTCGCCTGAGTTCCCCGCTGACCTCCGCCAGACCGTCATGGACGCACTCGTAGCCTACATCGCGACCGATGCCTGTGCAGAAACTCTCTGTAACGAGAAATTCTATGACTGGACCGGCGCTGGCCCGATCTTCGACGAGAACTTCGATGGCGTACGCTTGCTCATGGAAGCTCAGGGCATTACCCTGGAAAACCTTGGCGAGTAGTCAATCAACTTAACAATAATGCAGCCTCAGACAATTTGTCTGGGGCTGCATTATCTGAAAAACGGGAATAAGACTTATGCTAGAGATCAAGAATCTTACGAAAATTTATGATGGCGGTACCCTGGCATTGGATAATGTCAGTTTTACGGTTCCACAAGGCGCATTTCTCGCTGTCATCGGTTTGAGTGGCTCCGGTAAATCAACTTTGCTACGCTGCATCAACCGCCTGATCGAGCCAACGGCTGGAGACATTATTTGGGAAGGCACAAACGTCACAGCGGCATCAGATGACGAGTTACGCACTATCCGTCGTAAGATCGGCATGGTTTTCCAGCATTTCAATCTAGTCCATCGCTCTTCGGTGCTGACCAACGTCCTCTCCGGACGCTTGGGGTATGTCAACCCCGCGATGAGCTTACTCAACCGTTTCCCAAAAAACGATATCGAAAATGCCTACAAGGAAATGGAACGCGTGGGAATCGCCGAGAAGGCCCATCAGCGCGCTGATGAGTTAAGCGGTGGCCAGCAACAGCGCGTTGGGATTGCGCGCGCCATGATGCAGGATCCTGCCATCATTCTTGCAGACGAACCCGTTGCCAGCCTTGACCCCGTCCTGGCACACTCCATTATGCAATATCTTGAAAAGATCAACAAAGAAGAAGGTGTAACCGTGCTGTGCAGCCTACACTTCCTCGATCTGGTGCATCGCTACGCTGACCGTGCCATCGCCCTCAACGAGGGTAAATTGATGTTCGATGGGCCTCCCAGAGATATTGACGACGAAAAATTCCGCGAAATTTACGGTAAAGATGCTGAGCGTGTGGGGTGAGGAATAAAATTATGAAAAAAGAAAAATCACTCATTAAATCTGTTGGTATCGGTTTTGCGGTTGTTCTAACCATCATTGTATTTGCATATGCTTTCCAGGTCACGGATGTCAATTTTGAAACCACCCGATCAGAGGTACGTCTGACACAACTGACACGCGTTCTCCGTGCGCTTGTCCAACCAGATGTTCTTACTTACGAAAAAGAAGAAATTAACGCAGAGGCTACTTTTTATTTACCTTGTCCTGATGATGGTAGCGAACTTGAATTTCCCCCAGTTGATACGACTGGGCCTTACCTAAAAACAAGTGTCTCTTGTGCCTCTCCCAAAGAAATGGTGACCGTTGAAGGATTCAACTTAATTCCCAATTCAACCGGGCCAATTAACTTTGTCACATCCAGCGGCGTGAATAAACAAGTAGGGAGCTTTGCGGCTGATGCAAACGGACATTTTGTTGAAAACATAGAAATCCCAACGAGACAACCTGTTGCAGAGGCACAAACACTTCGGGCGATCTCGCGCGTCAATGTCGGTGGCCCAAAATTTACCGATACTGCGATCGCAACATGGGATAAAATCGTTGAGACAATCTTCATCGCTTTTCTTGCCACCGTTATCGGTACATTGATTGCAATTCCGGTTAGTTTTGCTGCCGCTCGCAACCTGATGGCTGAAAACACCAGCCCACTGACCAGCATTGCGTTTTCAATCATCAGTTGGCCTATCGGTATTTGGGTCGGGATGATAGTCGCCCGGTGGCTGCAAACACTGATTGCACCAATCACAGATACGACAATATTGGCGGTGTTGGGGGCAGTGATTAGCCCTACTCTTATCTTTTTCTTGCTTCGCTGGAGTATTCCTGCTGAAGATAGCGAAAAGCCCACACAGACAATGCGTATCGCCCGTATAGCGGCCATGTTGGTGGTGGCTATTTTCGGCGTAGTCACCATCTTCTTATGGGGTACGCTGGCAAGCAAAATGGGCGCATCACTTGCTGAGGCTCTAGGTAAATTTAGCTTCCTGGGAAATTTCCTCTTCCAAATTGGTGAAATTACCACCATGCTGATCCCGCTTCTGGTTGCGGTCAGTAGCGGAGCTGTGCTAGCAAATACGCTCAGCAAGATCGGACAACGCATCAGTGACGGACTTAATCCTGCCACAGTCAAGCTGATCAATATTGTGCTAACCGCGTTGGCTGGGGCGTTATTGTTCGCCATCGTAGGCGCAGGTATTGAGTGGTTCTATCAGATCGGCGACCCTGTCAAAACATTGTATTGGCCTGCCGGGATTGGCGCTGTACTAGGCATTCTTCTTGCGCTCATCGCAAAGGCCAAACAAGCACTACCTACGGGCATGGTTGTCTATTCCATCACGCGCACGCTTCTCAACGGAACCCGCTCTGTCGAACCACTCATCATGGCAATCGTGGCGGTGATCTGGGTTGGCATTGGGCCATTTGCTGGCTCTCTTGCTTTGGCGCTGCACACCGTTGCATCTTTGTCCAAGCTGTATTCTGAACAGGTTGAAAGCATCTCTACCGGACCGATGGAAGCTGTACGGGCAACCGGCGCCAACCAGTTGCAAACCATCATCTACGCTGTCATTCCACAGATTATCCCGCCTTATATCTCTTTTACCATGTACCGCTGGGATATCAACGTGCGTATGTCCACCATCATCGGTTTCGTAGGCGGCGGCGGTATCGGCTTCCTGCTGATTCAGAACATCAACCTGCTCAACTATCGCGGCGCGAGTGTGCAGATGCTTGCTATCGCCGTGGTTGTCGCTTCGATGGACTATGTAAGCTCCGCCATCCGTGAACGTTACGTTTAGAAACTAATACGATCAAGTTGTATGAGTGCGGACAATTGTCCGCACTCATTGTTTAAGGTAGAATTCCTGCCAATGTGGAAAACCTTTCTCAAGTGGACCTGGCGTATCATCCGGACCCTGCTCCTGCTCGGCCTGCTGGTCCTTTTCCTGCCCCGCCTCATCACCTCGATCTATGCTGTCTTCCGAACTTTTTCTGTGGAAGACGTTTCAACTGAACGGGTGGCGATCGTCTTCGGTGCTGGCCTGCGCCGCGACGGTTCTCCCACCGCCGTGCTACGCGACCGTGTGGAAACCGCCGCGCAACTGTACTTCGATGGCAAGGTCGAAAAACTGCTGATGAGCGGCGACAATCGCTTTGTGGACTACAACGAGCCGGAAGCCATGCGCCTTCATGCGCTCAGCCTGGGTGTCCCGGATGAAGCGATTGTGCTCGATTACGCCGGTCGCCGCACCTACGATACCTGTTATCGCGCCCGGGCCATTTTTGGGGTCGAATCGGCGATCCTGGTCACCCAGGATTTTCATTTGCCACGCGCTTTGTTTACCTGTAACGCTTTGGGTGTCAAGGCAACGGGCGTGGGAGCAAATAATTTTTACTATCTTAAACGGTCACGCTTGTATTGGAACACTCGTGAACTGTTTGCCACCGTTGGCGCCTTTTGGGATGTATACTTCAAGAAACCGCTGCCCGTGCTGGGCGAGCCTGAGCCAATTTTTCCGGTTTCATGACAGAACAAGATGTATAATTTGAGCGGAGCAAATCATGCCACACAAAATTGGTGAAATGCAGTTGAAGTATGTAACAGACGAAAGCGGCGAGAAGACAGCCGTTATTCTTCCGATTGAGGAATTCGAAGAGTTGCTTGAAGACATTGGTGATATGGCTGCTTTGCTTGAACGACGCGATGAGCCAACTATTCCCTTTGAAGAAGTTGTTGCAAAACTGAAAAAAAGATGGTCTCTTACCGGATTGAGATTAAATCATCTGCGGCGAAAGAGCTTGAAAAATTGCCACGCAAGATGATTCCCCGGGTTGTTGCCATAATTAAAGGGTTAGCTGACAACCCTTATCCACAAGGCGTTAGAAAACTGGCTGGGTTTGAGCATACTTATCGCGTTCTCGTTGGGGATTATCGTATCTTGTATGATATTTTCGAAAAGAAGTTGATTGTTGAAATTATTCGAATACGGCAACGCAAAGATGCTTACAAGTGAGGAGTATTATGACCCGTGACAAAGCCCTGGCTATTGTGCATGAATATGTTAAAAACGAGAACCTGGTCAAGCACATGCTGTGTGTGGAGGCTGCCATGCGTTTCTACGCCGAGAAATTTGGCGAAGATGTAGAGACTTGGGGATTGTTAGGCTTGCTGCACGATTTCGATTGGGAGATTCATCCTACGTTGGAAGAGCACCCGGCCAAAGGTGCGCTGATCCTGCGTGAACGTGGACTGGAAGAGGAACTCATCCAGGACATACTCAGCCACGGGTTTGGCTCCGATATGCCCCCGCGTAACACCCTGCGCCGCAAGGCACTCTTCGCTTGCGACGAGATCACCGGTCTGATCACTGCTGTGGCGCTGGTGCGCCCCTCGCGCTCCCTGCTGGACCTGGAAGCCAAATCGGTCAAGAAGAAGTGGAAGGACAAGTCCTTCGCCGCCGGAACCGACCGCACTGAAATGGAAGAAGCAGCCGCAGACTTTGGAATAGAGCTGTGGGAGCACGTCGACAACGTTATCCTGGCCATGCGTAAGATCGCACCTGAATTGGGATTGGTGGGAAATGTTCAATAATACAATTATTTGTCACCCTGAACAAAGTGAAGGGTCTCCCGCGCGAAGCGCGGGGAACTTTCACTCGTTACGGTCAATCAGAGTGACAAGGGGACTCATCCTGATCGCCATACTCATCATAGCATTTCTACTCTCAGCCTGCGGGGCAAAGAACCCGTACCCCGACTGGACACCGGAAATCGACTTCGAACCGCCAGCAGACTACCAGGTCACGATCTTTGAAGCGCAGGAACCGCAACTTGCCTCCGAAGCGCGCCTGGCCGATCCGCGTCCGAATATCATCTTCGTGTTGACCGATGACCAGCCGCCGCACACCGTAGCCTACATGCCGACCGTCAAGAACGTGCTGATGGCTGAGGGGATCAACTTCGAGAACGGCTTCCTGACTACGCCCCTGTGCTGTCCCAGCCGCGTCAGCTTGCTGACCGGCGAATACGTCCACAATCACAAGGTCTACACCAATCGTTACCCGATGGGCGGCGCGAAAAAGTTCGACGATGTTTCCAGTGTGGCGGTCTGGATGCGAGAGGCTGGCTACCGTACCGCCTATTTCGGCAAATACCTGAACGGATACGATGAGCTTCGACCGTCCGGGGTCGTGCCTCCCGGCTGGAGCGATTGGGGCGTCTTCCTCGCCAAGGATACAGGCGACGAAGACAAAGGCAACCTGCAATATTTCTTCGACTTCACGATGTCGGAAAATGGCGAGGTGGTGGAATATCCCAAGAAAAAATACAACTTCAGCGCCGACGTGGTCACTACCAAAGCCGTGAACTTCGTCAACCAATCCCGCGACGAGCCATTCTTTCTGTTCGTCAGTTACTATAACCCGCACTCCCCCTACATCTGGGCGCCCCGCCATGAGGAGACCTTCCGGCATGAATGGGCCTGGGAGCAGTACCGCCCGCCCAACTTCAACGAACAGAACATCCGCGACAAGCCCGACTACATTGCCGAACTGGAGCCTTTCTCCCCCGAAGAAGTGGACATCACCTACAGGCAGATCCTGCGCTCGCTGCTTTCCGTGGACGATGGGGTTGCTTCCCTGTTGAACGTGCTGGATCAGACCAGCTTGGCGGAGAAAACCATCCTCGTTTATCTGACTGACAACGGGCTGACAGCCGGCGACCATCGTTTCGGCTTTACGAAGAACTGTCCCTACGAAGCCTGTATAAAGACCCCGTTCATCGTCTATGCGCCCTGGAAATACGCCGCGCGCACGGACCCCAGCCTGGTTGCCAACATCGACCTGCCTCCTACCTTCGCTGATCTCGCGGGCGCGTCCATCCCGGAGAGTGTGGACGGCGTGAGCCTGGTCCCGTTGCTGGAAAACAAGGACGCTCCCTGGCGGGATGCCATCCTGCTCGAGCACTGGCCGACCGAGGAGGGCGTAGGCGCGATCATCCCTGAATTTTATTCCGTCCGCACCGCGGACTGGAAATACACCGAATACGTCACCGGTGAATGCGAGCTATACGATCTGGTCAATGACCCATATGAGTTGGGAAACCTGGCAAATAAGTGGCGCTACCGGGACATTCAAGCCGAGATGGAAAGACGCTTGGCAGAATTAAAGCAAGAATAGCCCCAGTGCGCTAACCCCAGATTCTCGAAAACTCAGCCTGGCAGGGATTGCCCACCCCCACGTCTACAGTGAGGTCGCTGAGATCGATCAGCGCCGAGAAAACGGTCTTGACTTTTCCCTCCGGGTCGTGCCAGCATAACAAGACAGGCTCTGCTGCGTGGTCACTGAGAAAGGTCTTGAGCACGGGCAAGCTGACAGGTCCGCTATGGGCCTGCGTGAGGGCGCGAGCGCGCTCGTAACGGCTGATGGACCCCGCGATTTCATGAGATTCGCGCTCGTACTTCCGCATGCGCGGATGGGTGTAATGGTTGGTGTGGATCAGCCAGCCCTGCTCAGGAAACAGCAGTTCATGATCGCTGGCAGAGGCTTCCACACTTACGATGCGACCATCGCCGCTGGAGATGATGTTATTGTATGAGGAGGCGCGCTCAGGGTGCAGGGCGATTGCAACGGCTTCGTCGAAATCGCGCGCCGCAAGGATAGCCCGCGCGATGACCAGGCGTGGTATCCCGGGGCGCTCGTCATTCGGGGAAAGTTCGTTGCCGGTCAGCGCGATGCGTTCCGCGTTGAGACCGATGCTGAGGAA
>JAFGKO010000124.1 GCA_016928525.1 Anaerolineales bacterium
ATTTCGTCGAGCGCTATCTTGATCCATAGGAAAGAGGCGGACCAGATGCCGCCGAGAACGATGAAAGCTGTCCAATGTCTGGGTTGCATGAGGCTCCTGACCACAGATAAAACCAGATGGCAAACAGGGCGAGTTTATCACGAAAGCGAATGTTCGGCTGGCAAAATGCTGCTTGTAATTGCCCCCATCTGGTTGTATTATTTGTTTAGACATTTGACGGGAGAGAAGATGGCATGGGCGAGGGCTCTTACTTCAATTTTGACCTGATTATCGAACGGGTGGGAAAGAAATACCGGGCGCGTGTCTTCGATTCCCCGGCAGGGCAGGCCTCAGCAGAATTCGAACTCCCCTTTTCAGGATTGGAACTGGAAAACTTTGTCTTGCGCATGGGCAGGCCAAGGTCCGGGGTGAGGCGCGTGGACTCGTCCGAAATGGAGGCGGTCAAGCAATGCGGAGAACGTCTTTTCCGGGCAGTCTTCACGGATGATGTGTATGCCAGCTTCTTGCGCAGCCGGGACACTGCTCTCGAAGAGGAAAAAGGCTTGCGCGTGCGCCTGCGCATCGATGTGCCCGAGTTCCATGACTATCCCTGGGAATTTTTATACAACGCACACCTGAACCAGTTCCTGGCGCTTTCCAAAGATACGCCTGTGGTGCGCTATCTGGAATTGCCGTACCCGGTTCAGCCGCTCACGGTTCAGCCGCCGCTGAAGATCCTGGTGATGATCTCCAGCCCGGAAGGTTTCCCGCAGTTGAATGTGGAAGAGGAGTGGAGACGGCTCAGTAACGCCCTGGCTCCGCTGCTACGCCGTGGCCTGGTGACTCTGGAACGACTGAAGTCTCCCACATTAAGCGCATTGCAGCAGCATTTGCGTAGAGGTGAATATCATATCTTCCACTTTGTCGGGCATGGCACATTCTCCGAACATAAACAGGATGGCATGCTCCTGCTGGAAGAGGAAAACGGACGCGGGCGGCCGGTCAGTGGGCAATACCTGGGAACAGTATTGCATGACCACCGCTCGCTGCGGCTGGTGGTCTTAAATGCGTGCGAAGGAGCGCGCACATCCCAGGAAGATCCTTATGCGGGCGTGGCGCAAACGCTGGTTTTGCAAGGCATCCCGGCGGTGATTGCCATGCAATTCGAGATCGTCGAAACGGCGGCCATCACCTTTGCGCAGGAATTTTACGGCGCGGTGGCCGATGGTTTTCCGGTGGATGCGGCGGTTTCCGAGGCGCGCAAAGCCATCTTTGCCACCGGCAATGACGTCGAGTGGGGCACGCCGGTGCTCTACATGCGCACGCCGCAGGGGGTTATTTTCGAAATCCCCGCAGCGCAACGTGTCAAGCACACTTTAGCTGAAGAACCCATACCTGATGTTGACAAGGAAACCGAACGCCAGAATAAACTGGCTGCTATGTACGCCGAAGCAGTGCGACTGGTTCAAGAAGAGAGATATCAGGATGCTTTGGAAAAATGGCGGGAGATTAGGAGCACTGATTCCAGATACCCTGATTGGCAGAAAGTGGAAAGAACGGCCAGGAAACGTTTGGCGGCTCTGACAAAGCCAGGCGCTACCATTCTAAAAGCCTTGTGGATTGGTTTAGGTGGTATTGCCGCCATTGCTATCGCAGCTCTGGCATTAATCTTGTTCACAAATGGTGGCGATAAGATTGCGCCACCAACCAAATTGGTTCCCACATTTGCTTCGAGTGGAAAAATTGTGGTTCCAACTTCAACCAGGATTCCTGTGAAAACTAGTACGCCAAGACCGCCTACGGCTACGCAAATAATAACTGATGTCCCTGATCCTACAATCTATGACGGATTCGATAATAATAGATTGAATACAAACTTTTGGGATGAAAGCGAGGCTGGAGAAGGTTCTTCCCCAGGTAGGGCGTATGTAAAAGATGGATTACTTAATCTAGTGGTGGATGGCTATAAACATAAAGTCGTTGTAACTGCAAATCAAACTTACAGTCCGAGAGATGGCTTTATTTTTATTGAAGCCAGGATGATGTTGGATCCAAACACTACAAGAGATGGTACCGATTCCGGGGTGGGAATCGGTACAGGAGCTGGTTACTCTAAATGCAGTATCTTTGCTAACCAGGGTACTCAAACAATTAGTTGTTGGAGTTACTATTTCGATGTCCAACGGGGATCTTATTATGTTGAAATCAATCCTGGAACATGGCATGTGCTTAGAATCGAAATCGATCCGGAGCCTATGACTTTCGCTTATATTATTGATGGGATTAAAATAGGGGCGTATTCGCCAGGGGAAAGTGAACAACTGAGAGGCTTAGAATATAGCTTTAGTTTAGATTTGAACAACTGGGGAGAATTTGCCCAAAATCCTCTTAGTTATGTAGATTATGCTACAAGTGGTTTTATGAAGTGATTTGTTTTGTTGAATTGCAAGCTTGTCTTAGGTCAACACTGCCCCCTCCATTTTCAATAACCACTCCTTCGTAGGCAAGCCCTCCCCGCCGCCGTAGCCGTGTAGTTTGCCATCGCTCCCAATCACACGGTGACAGGGGATGACCAGCGGCATGGGATTGATGGCGTTCGCGCGGCCAACGGCGCGGGCAGCGCGCGGGTTACCGATCTCGTGAGCGATGTCGCCGTAGGTGCGAGTCTGTCCGTATGGGATAGCATAGACAATTTGCAACACCTGCCGCTGGAACGGGCGCAACAGGGCCCAGTCGATCGGCAGGTCGAAGACTTTTCGTGCGCCTCGCAGGTACTCGTCCAGTTGGCGAAGCGCGAGGGCCGTTTTTTCGAAATCCGGCTTTACCGGTCGCTTGAAGCGTTTGGTCAAGTAGGCGCCAAAGTCTGCTTCATCCTGTGACCATTCGATGGCAGCCAATCCCTGGTCGCTGACCGCGACCCACAGATCGCCGAGCGGGGAATTTCGTAAAATGCCAATGTCGAGCGGGGAATTTTTATCCATTTTGGCCTTAAATCTTAACAACCTTGTAAGTTGTCTAACAATCGTAGGGCAAGCGTAGGTTATGCGTCAAGTTTATTTTGGACATACATGATAAATTAGGGACATAAGGTGATTTCTCTTCTCCTCCTTTCAAGAGAGAACCGGGGTCGGCGTCCCCGGTTCTCGCAATTTAAGGGGACAAATGGAAATCAAGCGGGAAACTCTTCCTTGAAAGCAGTATAATCTTACCACCCCAAATTGAGAGGATACCCATGACTGTTCAAATCACTATCGTTGGCCTCGGACAGATTGGCGCTTCGGCTGGGCTGGCGCTGGCAGAGCATAAATCCTTGTTGCACCGGGTGGGACATGATAAGGAACCGGAAGTAGCAAAGAAAGCCCAAAAGATGGGCGCGGTAGACGATATAAAATTCAATCTCCCCTCGGCGGTCCGTGAAGCCAAGATCGTGCTGTTAAGCCTGCCTGCTCACGAGATGCGTGCCACCCTGGAGGCCATCGCCCTGGACCTGCCTGAAGGCGCTGTAGTGATGGACACTGCCCCTGTAAAAGAAGCGGTTGCGAAATGGGCCCAGGAAATTTTGCCTGAAGGCCGCTATTACATTGGGTTGGCGCCAGCCATCAATCCGCTGTACCTGCAGCGCAGCGAAATAGGTGTCGATGCGGCAACCGCCGACCTTTTCAAGAACGGCCTGATCTCGTTGAACGCCTTGCCTGGTACACCGGGAGAAGCCGTGAAGCTGGCTTCGGACCTGATCCATTTATTGGGCGCAGCACCCTTATATGGAGACATGGTCGAGACCGATGGCTTGATGGCCAGCACGCACCTGGTTCCACAATTGCTGGCGGTGGCTTTACTTAATGCCATCGTCGACCAACCCGGCTGGAGCGACGCGCGCAAGCTGGCCGGTCGCCCCTTTGCGACGTTGACATCCGCCGCAGCAGATCAGGGTGGATTCGAGGCCCTGACCGAAGCCGCTCTCCTCAATCAAAAGAATGTCACTCGTGTTTTGGACATCCTCATTGGCGTTTTAAGTGGCTTGCGTCACGATATAGCCGAAGGGGATCGCGAGGGCGTAGCTGATCGCATCGAGCAGGCTTTGGCGGGCCGCCAACGCTGGTTGGCTGAACGTCTCTCCGCTGAATGGTCGGAAGGCGAGAAACCTGACCTTTCGGAACTACCCTCTGTTTGGGAGCGTATGCTTGGCTCTCGCAAAAAACGAAAATAGCCTGTGGCGTTTTATTGTTACATTCTCGAATGTGTCGATGGGACTTTTTATACTGGCTGGACGACCGATCCTGAGCGGCGACTGAAACAACACAACCGGGGAACCGCTGCGCGCTACACTCGCAGCCGGCTCCCGGTAAAGCTGGTCTATCTCGAGCCCCAGCCTGATCGTGCTACAGCAATGAAGCGAGAGAGGGCCATCAAGCGCCTCTCTCGGGAGCAGAAAAAGAAATTGACCCTCACCCCTGACCCCTCTCCCTTTTAGGGAGAGGGGAATTTAATCGGTAAACAGCGGCAAATGCCCCAACGAGATGATGTGCTGCCACTTGGCGCGCTCACCCTCGGTCAGGATGGCGGCCTCGGCGGCAACGCTTGCGCCGGCCTTTTCCAGGATCATGCGCATGCCTTGCAAGGTCGAACCGGTGCTGATAACGTCATCAAGGATGATCGCCTTTTTCCCTTTCAGCAGATCGCGGTCTTTCTCATCCAGGATCAAAATCTGCGGCTGACCGGTCGTGATGGACAGGGTCTCGGCTTTGAGGGCATCCCCCATATAAGGCTTGTATGTCTTGCGTAAAATGACATAAGGTTTCTTGGTCTCAACCGAAAGCGCATACGCCAGTGGAATGGACTTGGCCTCAGCCGTGACCAGCACAGCATAGTCCACGCTTTTGAGTTTTTTGTTGAGTTCTTTGGCACAAGCCTGGACCAGTTCTGTATCCCCCAGGATGTTCAGAATCGCAATTCGTAAGCCGGGAGCAACTTCAAAGAGGCGCAAGTCACGCTTCAGTCCGGCAATTTCAATAGGATAGGTCTCACGAGCAGACATGTTTCCCTCCGGGGAAGTGGTATAGACAGGGGTTAGTTTATCACAAATCACTCCGCGCGAAATCAAAATATGTTTCGATATTTTTGTTATACCACTCGTATGCCAATTCGAGCGTGTATAATCCTGATATGCTGCCAGACTTACAACTCAAAGATGTTGTGCGGATGCGCAAAGCGCACCCTTGCGGCTCATATGAATGGACGGTGACTCGTCTGGGAGCGGATATAGGCCTGGAATGTAAAGGCTGCGGTCGACGTGTCATGTTGACGCGCCGTGAACTGGTCCGACGTGCCAAAACGATTCATCCACAACAGGAAAATGATGCTCATGAGCCAGAATAAAAAACCGCATGTTCTCTTTCTTTTTTCGGATACCGGCGGGGGACATCGCAGCGCTGCGGAAGCAATCATAGAAGCGCTTCAACTTGAACTCGGCGATGTTGTGACAACTGAAATGCTGGATTTCTTCAGGAGCCACGTACCACTTCCGTTGAACAAAATGCCGGATTGGTACCCCGACATGGTCAAGGCTCCGTATTTGTGGGGATTGAGCTTCAAGATGAGCGACGGGCGTCGTCGCGCACGCGCCATTACGACCAGTATGTGGCCGTATGTGGGCCGCGCTGTGCGCAAAATTGTAAAAGAGCATCCTGCTGACCTGGTTGTTACGGTGCACCCGTTAGCAACGACCGTCTTCCTGAAAGCCCTGGGGAGAAATCGCCCGCCCTTTATCATCGTGGTGACCGATATGGTTACCACCCATGCTCTCTGGTACGACCAGCGCGCCGATTTGATACTCGTTCCCACGGATACGGCGCGAAAACGCGCAATTGAGTACACCATGTCGCCCGAGAAAGTGTGCGTGGTCGGTCAGCCGGTTGCAGAGCGTTATTGTGTTCCTACCGGAAATAAGGGAGAACTGCGCCAAAACCTTGGCTGGGAAGGGGATAAGACCATCGTCCTGCTCGTTGGCGGCGGCGATGGGATGGGACCGCTGGGAAAGACCGCGCGCGCAATTGCCACCTCAGGATTGGACGTAGCGCTTGCCGTCGTTTGCGGACGGAATCAGCGCCTCAAGGAGCATCTCGATTCGTTGGATTGGCCGGTTCCCGTTCATATTTACAGCTTCACCCAGGATTTGCCCGATTTCATGCGCGCCGCTGACGTGCTGGTCACCAAAGCCGGGCCGGGAACGATTGCCGAGTCACTGAATGCCGGTCTTCCCATGATTTTATATGCTAAGTTGCCGGGACAGGAGGACGGTAATGTCTCGTTTGTAGTGGAGGAGGAAGTGGGTGTGTGGGCGCCACAACCGGAGCGGGTGGTGCATACTCTGAGGGAGTGGGTTCAGAAACCGGAGATCCGATTGCAGTACGCTGAAAACTGTCGCCGCGCGGCGCGGCCAGATGCCGCCCGCCAGATCGCGCGTGCAATCGGGGAAACGCTAGAGCCTGTTATGCACCTTTGAGGATGGTAAACTCTGTGAATGACATGAAAACCATACCCGAGTGATGTAACGGACGATGAATGGGCATTTGTAGCTCCTTATCTTACGTTGATGAGAGAAGATGCACCGCAGCGAGATCACGCTTTACGAGAAGTGTTCAATGGACTGCGCTGGCTGGTCAGGTATAACGTCAGGAAGGGGATGACGAAGCCACCGAGTCGGTTGATGAGCGTGCCGGTCCAGAGTAACCAATAGGTGGGTGGCAGGCCCTCGGTCAGGGATTTGAAGCGATTAGTGCTCATTCTCTCTCTTCTGGCGGGAAAAGATGAAGCAGTATAACATATGTTCTAAAAAAGAAAGAGCCTTGTTGGGAGGCTCTCTGCCAGGTAAGAACTCACCTTCCGCAAAGCGTCCCGCAGGTTTCTTTTGTTCGAGCCTGATGGCTGGCTCAACCTGCGGGACGGTGGATAACGGGTATTGGTTTTGTTTTACACGTCAAAAGCCCATTCGCCCTGGCGCATGACCGGTTCAATCTTGCCATCTGGGGTGGTCCCGTCGATGTCCATTTTGCCGGAACCGACCATGAAATCGACGTGCACCATGCTGACGTTACCGCCGCGCGCTTTGAAGTCCTCGTCAGACAGATTTTCTGCACCCTTGAGCGTATACTTATAAGCGCGACCGAGCGCCAGGTGGCTGGCGGCGTTCTCGTCGATCAGCGGATCATAGTAGAGCAGGCCGCTCTGTGCGATGGGAGAATTGTGGGGCACGAGCGCCACTTCGCCCAGGCTGGAGGCACCCTCATCGGAACTGACCAGCTTCTGGAGCACGGCTTCGTTCTTTTTGGCGGTTGCCTTTACAACATGTCCGTTTTCGAAGGTCAGACTGAAGTCTTCCATCAGCGCACCGCCGTTGCTCAGGGGCATGGAGGCGCTGACATGGCCGTTGATCTGGTCCTTGTGCGGCAGGGTATAGATTTCTTCGGTGGGCATGTTGGCAATGTAGAAGATGCCGTTCTGGGCTGTGCTGCCGGCGCTGTTCCAGAAATGGCCTTGCGGGAGGCCGACGGTCAGGTCGGTGCCCAGGGCTTGGTAATGCAGTGCGGTGTATCGTTTGGCGTTCAGGTACTCGCTGCGCTTCTGCAGTTCCTGGACGTGTTTTTCCCAGGCAGCAACGGGATCGGCCTGGTCTGCGCGGGTGATGGCAAAAATGGCCTCCCAGAGCTTCTTTTCGGCCTCAGCAGGCTCGAGGTCCGGGAAGACGCGCGCGGCCCAGTCCGGGCCGGAAGCGGCAATCACCAACCAGTTGACCTTGTTTTGGCCGATAATCTGACTGAAGTTCTCGTAAGCCTTTAGATATGTTTTTTGCACCTGGTTGATGATTTCGGGATCTTCCCCATCCATCAAATTGGGATTATTCGAACGGATGCTCAGGTGCGCGCCATCGCTCTCGAGCAGTTCATCAATGGCCTTGATCTGCCAGTAGGAAAACTCGTCGAACGAATCGCGCGGGGCTTGACGGATGCGGGTTTTAAGCATGGCTTCATCGCCCCAAATCACGTCCACATAGCGGGCGCCGGCTTTGTAGGCGGCTTTGGCCACTTCGCGCACGAACGGCGCAACATGCAACAACACGCCCCGCGTGGTGGGATTGTTGATGAGCAGGCGCTGGCCCGGGCGCAAGTTTAGACCGACGCGCACGACCAGTTCGGCGTATTTTTGCAGATTTTCTTGAGATGGAAAGGACATTGGTTTTCCTTATATGTGGGAAGTTTTTGCAAGTATAGCACGAGATATGGGTGCCTTGGAACCTCCTGCGGTGTTGTATACTTAGTCAGGCAATTATCTTTCACCAGGAGTTTCCCATGCTCGCTATCGAAAAAATTGATACCGATAACAAGGCCCAGGTCAAGCGGTTTGTCAAGTTGCCTCACCGGCTGTATAAAGATTGTCCGCAGTGGGTGCCGTTGCTCGATGTCGATGCCTATACCTACCTCAACCGGGTAAAGCATCCCTTTCACGAGCATTCGGATGTGGATTTCTTCCTTGCTTTGCGCAATGGGCGAGATGTAGGGCGGATTTCCGTGATTGAGAACAAACCCTTCAACCAGTATCACGGTACGAAAAAGGCCAACTTTTATTTCTTCGATTGCGAAAATGACCAAGAAGCTGCCAATGCGCTTTTTGACACGACGGTGGAATGGGCAAAACAACGCGATCTGGATGGCATGGTAGGGCCGAAGGGGATGGGGCCGCTGGACGGTTACGGTGTGCTGGTCTTGGGGCATGAGCACCGCAATACGATGACTATGCTAAACTACAACTTCCCTTATTACCAGGAGTTGGTCGAAACGTACGGATTCGAGAAAGAAGTGGATTTTGTTTCCTGTTATCTGCCAGCCGAAAATTTCAAAATCCCGGAGCGTGTGGAGCGCATCGCCAGGCGGGTGATGGAGCGTGGGCATTTGGAGGTCAAACGCTTTAAGAATAAGAAGGAAATGCTCCAATGGGCAAGCCGTATTGGGCAGGCATATAATGCTGCCTTTGTCCATAACTGGGAATATTATCCACTGAGTCAGCGCGAGATTGACTTTGTGGTCGAAAATATCATGATGATCGCCGATTATCGCCTTATCAAAATCATTGTTCACGAGGAAGATGTTGTCGGTTTTCTGTTCGCCTTTCCCGATGTCTCGGCTGCGCTTCAACGCGCAAAGGGACGCTTAAATCCATTCTCATTGGTTGATTTGCTGCTGGAGATGAAACGCACCCACGGCGTTTCAGCCAATGGCATGGGTATCCTGCCCGAGTTCCAGGGACACGGCGGCAACGCCATTCTATACATCGAAATGGGACATACGCTGCTCGATTTCATGCAGTTCCAGCACGTTGAGATGACCCAGGTCGCCGAAACGACCGAACAGATGCGCGCCGACTTGAAGAATCTGAACGGCGTGGAATACAAGAACCATCGCGTGTATAGGAAATCGATATGATGTCACTGCGAGCGATAGCGAAGCAGTCTGCCGTTTGTCAGAAGATTGCCGCGTCGCTGCTTCACGGCTCCTCGCCACCCCGCTGCAATATGGCGGGGCAATGACGTTTCAAAGCGATATAGAAATGAAACACCCTCTTGAAACCATCCCCTCTGCCTCCCGCAAACCCTTGTTCTGGGCGTTCCTGGCCGGGACCCTGGTCCTGTTCGCCGTTTTTCGAGTTTTGGATGCTCCTTTACGGACTCCCGCCGCGCCGAACGGCATCGTCTCGTTCGAATTGGCAGGCACGCCATCCCAAGCGCAGGCTATCATCGATTCCTGGCAAGAGATGGCGGTATTGGCGAATGACGTGGCCGGTGAACCGGTTCCTGGCATGGCCAACCGGGCGTATTCATTTGCAGTCTTTGGCCTGGGGATCGATTACCTGTTCATGCCGGTCTACGCCACTGCGCTGGCCTTGGGCATTTTGTTGGCTGCGGGCAGGCATAAAGGCCGGTTTGCGTCGTTGGGGGCCTGGCTGGGATGGGGCGCATATGCCGCCGCGCTGTTTGATGCAGTAGAGAATTATGCCCTGGTTCGCATGCTGCTGATGAACGAAGTCCGGTCGCCGTATCCGGAAGTAGCAGCTTTCAGCGCTACGATCAAATTCGGCTTGCTGTTTCTGGGTCTGATTTATGCTCTGGTTGGGTGGCTGTGGCCGAATAAAAGCGCGAGTAGCTAATGATCGATATAAGAACCGTCCTCGTCAGTTATGCTGTGAGTAATGCGATCTGCACAGTTGTCATTGCATTGCTATGGCTCGATCATCGCAAACGTTATTCAGGGCTTGGTTTTTGGTTGGCCGATTTTGCAATGCAGTTTATCGCGTTGGTATTGGTCGCGCTACGCGGCAGCATTCCAGATTTTGTATCCATTATTGTCAGCCAAGCGTTGATCGTTGGGGGAACGATCCTGCTACTCATAGGGCTGGAACGATTTGTAGACAAACGGACCTCGCAGATCCATAATTATGTTTTCCTGGCGGTTTTTCTTGTTGTTCATTCATATTTTTCATTTATTCAACCCAGCCTGTTAGCACGTAATATCAATTTTTCACTAGGCCTGATTGTCATCTGTGCCCAATGTACCTGGCTCATGATACGTAGGGTAGATGCCGAAATGTTACCCATCACACGCGGAGTCGGCTCTGTTTTCCTGGCTTTTTGCCTGTTCTTCTTACTGCGTATCATCCTGGATTTGGTCGTCAATCCGGGAAATGAACTCTTCAATTCAGGCATATTCGACACATTGTCTGTTTTGATGAATCAAATGCTGTTCATTATCCTGACCTTTGGTCTATACCTGATGGTCAACCGCCGCCTGGTTGTTGATTTGGAACACGACATTATCAAGCGCAAACAGACCGATGCGGCGCTGAGGCTGAGCGAAGAAAAGTTCTTTAAGGCGTTCCATTCCAGCCCAGACGCTATTCTTATCTCCCGTGTAGAAGATGGGCGGCTTATTGAGGTCAACGAGGGCTTTAGTCGCATCACGGGGTATTCGCGCGAGGAGGCGCTGTCGAACTCCTCGATCAATCTGAAACTTTGGCTTGATCTGCAAGACCGGGAGAAGGTAATCGCTGCTTTAAAGGAGCACCAGCGCATTCGTGATCAGGTATATGAATTTCATATCAAATCAGGGGGGACAATCATTGGTCTCTATTCAGGTGAAATCATCTTTTTGGGCGATGAGGCCCATATTCTATCAGTGGTACGCGATATCAGTGAACAAAAACAGGCGGAAGACATCACCCGGCTGCGTTTGGAACTTTGGGAATGCGCTGCAACGTACCCTTTGGAGAACCTGATGCAAAAGGCGCTCGATGAAATTGGCGCATTAACCGGCAGCCCAATCGGTTTCTATCACTTTGTCGAGGAAGATCAGAAAACGCTTTCGCTCCAGGCCTGGTCAACCCGTACCCTGGCGGAGTTCTGCCGGGCGGAAGGGAAGGGTCTGCACTATAACATAGACGAAGCAGGCGTGTGGGTGGATGCTTTCCACCAGCGCAAACCGGTCATCCATAACGATTATGCTGCCTTGCCACATCGCAAAGGGTTGCCCGAAGGCCATGCGGAGGTGGTCCGCCAGTTGGTGGTGCCTGTTCTGCGTGAGGAACGGGTGGTTTCCATTCTTGGCGTTGGCAACAAATCATCCGAGTACGACGAAAGCGATGTGAAACTTGTCTCCTACATTGCAGATATCGTATGGGCGATTGTCGAACGGAAACGGGCCGAAGAACAAATCCGCCAGTTGAATGTCCAGCTCGAGCGCCTGGCGATGACGGATGAGTTGACAGGAATCCTCAATCGCCGCTCGTTTTTCAGCCGGGGTGCGGAAGAAGTCAACCGTTTCTTGCGCTATCAGGCTCCTCTTACGCTCCTGATTTTGGACATAGATGGTTTTAAAAAAATCAACGATACATATGGTCATATGGCTGGTGATCAAGTGTTGAAAGACTTTGTCAGCACCCTTCAGGGTAATCTCCGCAGGACAGATATATTGGCGCGCCTGGGTGGAGAAGAGTTTGGCATCATTTTGCAGAACACGGGGAAGGAAAATGCAAGTATCGTCGCGGAAAAGTTGCGCATGGCTGTTGAAAAACAATCTTGCGTTGTCAATGAAGGGCAAATAGTAAATGTGACTGTGAGCATTGGCGTGGCCACTGCCAACGACGAGGTGCAATCCTTTGAAACGCTTCTCAGGAATGCGGATGCTGCCTTGTATCGAGCTAAGGATCAGGGGCGGAACAGAGTTTTTTATATTGTGGATAAGTAGGCGGTATGTCAATCCTTGCGAAGGTTTGATTCTTTGGGCTACGTCTTCAGGACAGGCCTTCGCAAGGATAAAAAACATATCTAAGAGCAGCAGCTTTCAGCGCCATGATCAAATTTGGGTTGCTGTTGCTTGGATTGTTTTATACCTTACCTTGGTGGGGTGGATATTGCCGAAAAGGGGATAGCTGAGTTTACTTATTCCCAGCTAATTCCGTCAATACTCCTGGTTTCGCAAAGAGCCGGGGGTATTGTTTTGTAACCTTCAATAAATTGCCCCGTCATGTAAATGAAATTATGGGTATAGCTTTATCGGTGGCCGAAGTATGGGTTTTGGGCTGCTTTTATTTAAAATCGCTGAAGGTGATCCGAAGTAGGAGGTGACATGATCTGATGAAAAGATTAGCCATATTGTTGCGATGTGAGATTTGATATAGAACAAAGGATGTAAACTGTGAAACAAATATTTTTCGCTATCTTGTTAACTGCAGTTCTGCTGCTTGCAGGGTGCGGTCCATCGGTAGAAGAAGTCGCCACTATGACGGCCGCAGCCTGGACCGCTACCCCGTTGCCAACTGCTACACCTACATTGACGCCTACAGCGACGCCTGTTCCTTTCGATGTGACAGTGAAAATCACGGATCAGGACGGCAATCCTATTCCGGGCGCCCGTGTAGTATTTCCTGAGTCGGGAGATGATACCCCTGTAGCTGCTGACGATGGAGGTCAGGCTGCCTGGAATAACCTGCCTGGCGAAGCGGGAACATTGAGTGTATCCGCACAGGGATATTTGCCCGCCCAGCAAGCTCTGAGCCTGGAGCGCGGCCCGAACGAGGTCGCTGTGGCTTTGGAGCGCGATCCATATGGCCTGTTGCCAGCGGAGGCTTGTGCAGCGGGAGAAAAACTACTGTACATCGAAGATTTTCAGGATGGCCAAGCACAGGGTTGGCAGAGCATCAATGCCGCTATTGAGTTCAATGCAACTAATGGCTGGGGATTGGGACCAAAAGAGGAAGGGAATCAGGTCGTCTATTTCACGGGTATTAATGAGAATTCGGATGATTTGCAGGATTACGCTTTCGAAAACGTAGTCTGGCGTCTCAAAGTCCAGGCGAATGGGAATGACGGTTTTTCTTTCCTCAACTGGAAACACGCGCCAGCTCAAGGTGGGGATACACGTTATCCGATTCAATGGGGTGGGGAAGCGCTGATGGCCTTGACTCGCCTGTCGCCCGATGCCGGTCATTTCGACGTCGACCGCAGCAATTTCCGGCCAAAGCCAGATCAATGGTATCAACTGGAAATCAGCTCGTACGATGGCCAGATCCAGGTTTGGGTGGATGGAAAAATGATGTTGGATTACCAGGATCCGCAACCTTTGCCCGCCGGCACGATCAGCCTCGAGGCCCACATCTGGAACGACCCGGAAACGATTTATTACTTTGATGATTTGTCTGTCTGCGAATTGGGCGCGCCTTTTGCGCCCATGCCTACGCCCACACCAGCGCCGTAGAGACCACTGTCAAATGAGAAATTTAGAGCCAGAGGAAGGGCCTCTGGCTCGTTTGTTTTTATACCGGCTACTCGCAGTTTGAAATTCAGATTGCAATCCGACTTGTTAAAGCGTCATCTTGATTTCTCGTCCCATCTCAACCCCTGCCGGCTCGCCCTTCTCCGGTTTGGAGAGAGGCAGCAACACATGGAAGTGACTGCCGGGGAAGTGAGTTTCATCGTACCCCTGGCTATCCACCCAGATACGCCCACCGTGCGCTTCGACGATGCCTTTGGCGAGCGCCAGTCCCAGCCCCGCGCCGCCGCCCTTGAAGCGCGACTTGCTGGTGGAGTGCTTGCCCAGTTCACCGGGCTGGTAGAACTTGGTAAAGATCAGATCGCGATACTCAGGAGCTACGCCCACGCCTGTGTCACTGATTGTGACCTGTACACCGCCTTCGGGCGCGTCTTTGTTACCGGGCGGCAAAACCTTGCCGGTGACCGTGATTTTTCCATCATCCGGGGTGAATTTAATCGCATTGGTCACCAGGTGATAGAAGACTTTGTGCAGGATGTTCGGGTCAGCCTTCAAGAGAGGCAGGGCGGGCAGGTCAATTGACAGGGATTGGCTGCGCTCGGCGAATTGCTTTGTCAGGCCGAAACACACTTCACGCACCAAATCTGCTACATCGATGGGCTGTAGATGTAGTTGCAGCGCGCGCGCGTCGATCTGGGCGATGTCGAACATCGAGTCCATGATTTCGTGCAGACGCATGGTGCCGTCGTGCAGGCCTTTCATGATGATCTGGATGTCAGGGCTGATGTTGGTATCTTCGAGCAACATTTCAGTGTAGCCCTTCATGACGGTCAGTGGCGTGCGCAATTCATGTGAAGCGATGCTGATGAAATCGGACTTGGTACGGTCGAGGCGTTCCAGGTCGCGGTTGGCCCGGTCAAGTGAATGGTAAGCCTGACGCAGTTCCTGGTTCAGGCGCACCAGATTTTCGACTAGGCGGGCATTTTCCAGCGCGACTGCGGTCTGGTTGGCGAGCGCGCTCAGGGTGACCAGGTCCTGCTCGGTGTAGCGGTTGCCGGAGAGTTTGGGACCAAAGGCCAGCAATCCGATCCAGCGGCGTTTGGCGAAGATGGGCACATATACTTCGGATTGGGTGGCGTTGAACCAATCCCGTTCGGAGCGTGTAACCGACCGATATGACGGGAGCAGGTCCAGGTCATATTGCAGGAGCGGGCGCTGTTCGCGCGTCAGGTATTGGACAATGGGACTTGTATCCGGTAATATCCCGGCTTTGATCTGTCGTTCGCCTGGGCTGCGCACGGCGCGCAGGAAGTAGGTCTTGCGGTTGTCCTGGCCCAGGTCTTGATCCACCAGAAAGAGAAAGCCGCGCGTAATCCCCAGCGACTCGATGATCAGGCCGATGGCCACACTTGCCAGGCGTTGCATCTCGAGGATGTTGCTGATGGTCTCGCCGTATTCACGCAAAGCGCGGCTGGGATCGAACTGTTCCAAATGCAGCCAGCTATCCACCCAGCGGCGCACAAGGCTGAGCAGCGGCGTGAATAAGGTCGCCAGCACCAACGCGATCAGCGCGCCGACCACCAGGGGGTTGAATCTGGGGACAGCGCGGAAGAGCGATTGCGATAATGTAAACCCGGCCACATAAAAAGCCACAATGAGCAATGTGGTAATGACGTAGACCAGGACGCGCCGGAGGATCTGGCGCACATCGGGCAGGTTGTGCGTCAGGACAACATAGCCCATCAGGAATGTGGCTGCCAGGCGCAACGGGTTGCCAGGAATAGCACGGTTGCTGAAAATCAGGATATCATTGGCGGCGATCAGGAAGAAGAAGGGCAGCCAATAGTTCAGGCGATTGCGATATAACGGCTGGTTCGAACGCCGGTAGGCCCTGCGGACAGCCGCCAGCCCGCTGACGAAAAAGATCAGCCAACCGAGTAAGATCAGATAGAAAGGCAGGTCATCGCGCGGTAATGACCACTGGCCGTTGGTCCACAGGGTGTCAGGCAGGCCGAATACATCTTGCGTGAACAGGATCAGTATGATCAGGAGCAGGCCTGCGACCACCAGCCAGGGCCACCCCTCCCGACGCAGGAACACGCTCACCACCAATAACATCAGCATCGCCAGCAGCAGCGCGGCGTAGGTCTGGTACACTTGAGAGGTTCTTGTGCTGATGCCAGGAAGCAATCCGCTCCGCCAGAACGCTTCACCCACGCCCAGCAGAAGTCCACAGAAGGCATACAACGCCAGCAGATAATGGACAGGTTGATGCCCGTCCTGTCCGCGCAGCGCATTGATGAGCACCGGCAGGTATAGCGCGGCGAGCAGCAGATACAGGCTCAAATCTATGATTTGCAGGGTGGAGAGCATTTGTGAAAGTATACTCGAATTCCAATCTGTCTGATATGCGGTAAGATTAACAAAAGCGAAAACTGACCAACCCATACACCCATCACAAGGCCAATCCATGTCTGAAATCCATGTTTCACGCCCAGCACGCGATACCTACCAATTCGATGAAGGACTGTTTTCCGCCAGCGGACGCGCTGCGGTAGCGGACTACGCTGCCGCGCGCCGTTTTGCTGAGACGATGTCTGCGCGTCGCTCTCAGCCCGTGCCTGCTTCCGATATCAATGCCATGGGACTGCTCAACGAGGTATTCCAGGTGCTAATCCGACAATATGAGCAGCGAAATCCGGGCCTCTTCCGGCGCGGGTTGGACTGGTTGGCTGCGCATGTCGGCGAGGCCCCGTTGGAGACCACACTTGTGCGCTTTACGGATGAATTCCCGCCACAGCCCGTCTACCGTGGGGAGATGCCCGGGCAGGTCTTCTTGAACGCTGCCAGCGGGGATGTCCCACATCGCGAGCTATCCCTGGAAGAGATATTGTTGTTGCACATCACTAATCTCAACCCGGCTACCAGGCCATACCGGGATATATTTGACGAATCGCCACTGAAAGAAACCAGCGCCTATGAACAGGTCGTGGACAAACTGAGCGATTTCTTGAACGGTCAGCCGGAATTTGGCGATGAAGGCTCCGGCGAGACTCTCATACGGGTTTTGCGCGCGCCTGCGCTTGCCTCCCCAGATTCATTAGCCGGGCAGTTGGAATTTGTGATCAAAAAATGGGGTGCGTTGCTGGGTGATGACTTTATCCAACGTTTGCTGCGCGGCATAGATTTCGTAAAAGAAGAAGCTACCCGTCACACCGGAACAGGCGGATTCGGTGGGGAAGCGCCTGTCCCGGAATTTCTCGGCTATCCCGAATACGAACGTTTCAGCGAAGACAAAGACTGGATGCCGCGCGCCATCTTGATGGCGAAGAACACCTATGTCTGGTTGGAGCAGCTTTCGCGCAAATACGGGCGCTGGATCCGCTTCCTGAACGACATCCCAGACGAAGAACTTGATATTTTAGCCCAGCGCGGCTTCACCGGCCTGTGGCTGATCGGCCTGTGGGAGCGCTCGCGCGCCAGCCAGCGCATTAAGCAGCGCATGGGCGACCATGACGCCGTTGCTTCGGCCTACTCGCTCTACTCCTACGACATAGCCGAAGACCTGGGTGGCTGGGGCGCGCTCGAAAACCTGCGCTGGCGTGCATGGCAGCGGGGCATCCGCCTCTCGGCGGATATGGTCCCCAACCATATGGGTATCGACTCCAAATGGGTCATCGAGCACCCCGACTGGTTCCTGTCGCTGCCGTATGCGCCCTATCCCAACTACCAGTTCCAGAGCGAGGACCTGTGCGACGACGAGCGCGTGGCGGTCATCCTCGAAGACCATTACTACAACCACAGCGATGCGGCGGTGGTCTTCAAGCGTATTGACCACTGGACCGGCGATACGCGCTACATCTACCACGGCAACGACGGCACGTCCATGCCCTGGAACGATACCGCCCAACTGGATTTCTCCAAGGCGGAAGTGCGCGAAGCCGTCATTCAGACCATCCTGCACGTGGCGCGCAATTTTCCAATTATCCGCTTCGATGCGGCCATGACGCTGGCGAAGAAGCACATCCAGCGCCTGTGGTTCCCAGAGCC
>JAFGKO010000125.1 GCA_016928525.1 Anaerolineales bacterium
CGCGTGCAGGCCGTCGTGAGCCTGGTCGAGGGCTGGTGGGACAAGTACTACGTCTCGCTGCAGGAACTGGAAGCCGGGCGCGAAGCCTCCATGGCGAAGCTGGCCGGATACATCAGGGAGTTGGGGTATGCATGAGCGCCCGCAGCAGCCACGCAGCCACCTCTTCCTGTCATTCCGAAGCCCCGGTCCACGCCTTCGAGCCACCGTCGCCGGCAAGAAGGGGCTGAGGAATCCCGTTTGTGGACATGAGAGACGGCTGGAAGACGTGATCCCTTGTTCTTTATTGCGTTCTGGGTTCGTGAGATGACAAAACAGCGACTTATGGGGTTTGTAGAGGTGTTGGGGTATGAGTGATTTGGAATTTGCTCCACTATCTGTTTTGGCTGAGATCAACCCATCGGTTAAACCTGAGATTAGTGCTGATTCACCGGTTTCATTTATTCCGATGACTGACGTTTCGAATGGTGGTGAATGGCTAAGCCATCAAGTTCGGCAATTCCGTGAAGTAAAACAAGGCTATACGGCTTTTCAGGACAATGACATACTTTTTGCAAAGATCACGCCTTGTACTGAAAATGGTAAGGGTGCTCATGTCATCGGGTTGGTGAATGGGGTTGGATTTGGCAGCACTGAATTTCATGTGTTGAGGCCGAGAGATCCTGGCAGTGCTCGGTATCTCTATCATTGGAGTCAGGCGGAACTTTTAAGAACCAAGGCTGCATCTGTGATGGTTGGTTCTGCTGGACAGCAACGTGTGCCTGCTTGGTTCTTTGCTACATTCGAGGTCCCTTTATTTTCTCTCCCCGAACAGCGTCGCATCGCCGAGATCCTCGACGCGGCGGACGAGGCGATCCATGCCGCCGAGCGACTCATCGCTAAGCTGCGCCGAGTCAAGGCCGGGCTGCTGCACGACCTCCTCACCTGCGGCGTCGATGCTCAGGGCAATCTCCGCGATCCCGTCGCCCACCCGGAGCAGTTCAAGGACTCGCCGCTGGGGAGGATCCCGCGGGAGTGGGAGGTGAAAACTATTGAGTCGATTGGGGCTAATAAACCTTATGCGATTGTAGATGGTCCCTTTGGCAGTAACTTAAAATCGGAACACTACAGAGAAAAAGGTATTCCTGTAATTCAAAGTGGATTTGTGACTACAGGTTATTTTGAAGCTCCCTCTTATGTATTTGTTGGTGAAGCGTTGTTCCGGGCGCAAATTCGTAGCTCTGTCGAATCAGGAGACATTGTGATGGCGAAAATTGGTGCTCAATGTGGTACTTGTGCCATCTTACCTGAAAATCATCCTCTTAGTATTTTGGCAGGCAATTGCCTCAAGATATCTACTAACCAAGAACTATGTCGAGCCAAGTTTCTGGTGGAATTGCTTCATTACTACTATGATATTGGACAAATGTATTTAGTTAGGACGGAGACTGCTCAGCCGGCGATTAGCTTGAAAAACCTTCGACAAATGAAGGCGCCGTTGCCACCAATCACCGAGCAGGACCAAATCACTCAAATTCTCGACGCCCATGATGCTCGCATCCGTGCGGAAGAGGCGACGCTGGCGAAACTGCGCCGGGTCAAAGCCGGCCTGATGGACGACCTCCTCACCGGGCGGGTGCGGGTCTAGTGTCATTCCGAAGCCCCGGGCCACGCGGGTGCACCCTCTGCGCGGGCAGGGAGGGGCTGAGGAATCTCGTTTTGACTATGAAGTGCAATCTGGGAACGTGATCCCTCACCCTCCGCTGCGCTCCGGGTTCGGGATGACAGACCAGGGTAGGAGACATCTTGCAGAATGAGGCATTTTTGCCCCCAGAATGAAACGTATCCGCGAAAAACAGGGATTTCACTATTGCAATTATTGACAATTTGCGATAAGATATATATAGAATTCAGCGATGGGGTGAATCACTGAATGAATATATCGAAGCCTTCCGGGCAGGAGCCGCCCCATGCGATTTGAATTCAAGAGCAAGAAGCTGGAACTGCTCTACACCGAGGAAAAGGGTGCGCAGAAATATGATCCTGCGGTAGTAGAAGCTTTCTTCGATGTCATGGCCGTCATCAGGGCGGCCGTGGACGAGCAGGACATCCGGAGGTTCAAGAGCCTGCATTACGAAAAGCTCAAGGGCAACCTCCAGCACCTGCATTCGCTGCGGTTGAACGATCAATTCCGGCTGATCGTTGAGCGTGTCGTAGATGAACAGGGGAGACTGTTGTTGATCATCGACATCGATCCCCATCGGTATCGTTGAGCAGCATGGAAAGTGAGGCAGAGAGATGAACGCGGATTTACGACCGGCCAGGGCGGTACCGCCCGGTCGCATCATCCGGCGTGAATTGGAAGCTCGTGGGTGGACGCAGAAAGACCTGGCCGCGATCATGGATCGCCCGGAGCAACTGATCAGCCAGATTGTCAATGCGCGCAAGCAGGTCACGCCGGAAACGGCCCTGCAGTTGGCCGCCGCTTTCGGCACGTCTGCCGATTTTTGGCTCAACCTCGAGGCCCATTATCAGATTCATGAGGCCCGGCAGACGTATGATGCTTCGGGGATCGAACGGAAAAGCCGTTTGTACAGCCTGGCACCGGTGACCGAGTTGCTGCGGCGGGGGTGGATCGCGCCGCAGGACACGGCGGAGGAGCTGGAACAGGCCGTGTGTTACTTCCTCGGTATCGAAGATCTGACGCAGACCCCGCATCTGGCCGTCAATTTCCATCACTCTGAGACCTACACGCCGGAAGTGGCCGCGCAAGTCGCCTGGGTCAGGCGCGTGGAGCACCTGGCCGGCGCACAGGCCGTGGGCGCTTTCGACCGGGCCCGGCTGGTCGCGGAGATTCCGGGCCTGCTGGCCTTTGCGGCTGCCGTCGAGGGGGTGCGGCAAATCCCGGCGTTCTTGCAGGCGCTGGGGGTCCA
>JAFGKO010000126.1 GCA_016928525.1 Anaerolineales bacterium
AAATCTGTACCCGAAGGGGCAAAATTCCGTAATACTCCGTCCGCTTGCGGCGGAGATAGGAATTTTGAAGATTTTGCCAGTTTATTGCTGTTTTAATCATCTTCAACTTTGCCTGCGGACTGTTCACCCCTGCTTCAACCTCGGAACCCCAGCTTGCTTCCGTGACAGAGGCAGTATCGGCAGCCTCGACCTTTACCCCCATCCCCACCTTCACCTCCTTATCACCCCCCGCCGCCGCGCCGCCGCCAGCCTCGGCTCCTGAAACGGGCTATCTCTTACAGGAAGAACGCCTGATCAACGGCTACGCCATCCGCATTTGGAAAAACCCAGATGACCAGCTTGGCTTCGATTCCATCCTGCTGATCGAAGCAACGGGACAACCGGCCATCCGCGTGGACATGGTCTCGGCCCTGCATGACTTGACCGGCAGCGACCTCAACGGTGATGGCTATCCCGACCTGGTGGTGGAAACCTACTCGGGCGGCGCCCACTGCTGTTTCGGCACGCAGGTCTTCAGTCTGAGACCGGCTGTGGCGGCGCTCATCCTGCAAAAACCCGAGACCAACGCGGGCGGCTACTTCGAAGACCTGGACGCGGACGGCATCTTCGAATTCATCACCTATGACGATTCGTTTGCCTACCAGTATTGTCCCTATGCGGCCGGGGTGACCGTCAAGGTCATCATGGCTTACAACGCCGGGCAGGACCGTTACCTCCCGGCCAGCCCGCGCTTCCCGGAGCAATATGCGGAGGAGATCGCCACGCACGAAGGGCGCGCCCAGTATGCTCCCGGCGAACTCGGTGAATGGGATAATACCAATATCTGCGCCATCCTGCCGCTCGCGCTCGATTATCTCTACGCCGGCCAGCCCGATAAAGCCCAGGCTGAATTTACCTCCCGCTATTCCGGCCCGGATACGGCTGTGAAATGGAACGAAGTCCTGCAAGTTGTCCAGTCCGGCCCGCTGTATATCCCTTGAGCCGAACTATGGCTTACAATGCAAAAAGCCCGTCGAGATACTCGGCGGGCTGGTCTTGATCGGGATCGGGGTCAGGATCGTGGTGTCACATTTGGTGGGGTAATCTACGCACTCCCAGCAGGTTGGTGCAACACTTTAACTTCCCTGTCAATCCGCTCACGCAGTTCGCGTTCCGCCACTTCAAGGTCATAGCGGACCTGTAATCTGAGCCATACTTCCGGGCTGGTGCCGAAATAGCGCGCCAGCCGCATGGCCGTGTCCACTGTGATGGCACGCCGTCCGTTGACAATTTGACTGATGCGGATCGGGGTCACACCAAGATCCTGCGCCAGACGGTATTGGCTCAGGCCCAGCGGCTTCACAAAATCTTCCAGGAGCACTTCCCCTGGATGGATGGGGGATAACAGTTCGTCCATTTTTTCTCACTTATCCGTGATAATCAACTATTTCAACGTTTTTTGCTTTGCCATCTGACCACTCGAAGCAGATTTTCCACTGGTTATTGATGCGTATGCTGTATTGACCGGAGCGATCTCCTTTGAGCTTTTCAAGCCGGTTACCCGGCGGCGCGAGCAAATCTTGTAAATTTTCGGCATCGTTGAGATAGAGCAATTTGCGGCGTGCGGCGCGCTGCATTTCTCTCGGCAGTTTTGTAGATGCCTGTCCAAGGTAGATCTTCTTTGTTTCTGCCGATGCAAAGGATTCGATCACAGGATAACAATATCACAACACGATATTATCGTCAAGCGATAATATTGATAATGCAAACACTTTTTACAGCGCCCAGGATACCAGCACGATAATCGTGAACAGGATGCGATACTTACTCAACCAGCAGTGATAGGACTTTTCCGTAAGAGCTAACCCATCGCACTTTCTTTATCATGGAAAATCCCAGAATCCTGCTAAAATTGCTTTGTAAAACATATAGCCCTGTCACATTGTAAGTCCAAGGCAATGCCCCAAATAAGCGAAAGCTGAATATCTTGCAGAAGCTTATGACACATACAGCTCCATCATTAAGCTATGAAATCTATATCACAAATTGGTCTCATTGCAGTCTGGAACGAAATTGATCCTCTGCTAAAACTCATTGACGTTGAGAATACCACAGAACATATCCAAGCACGTTTTCATCATGGCACTCTAGCCCAACGAAAGGTTACCTTAGCACAAGTTGGCATGGGCAAGGTGCAAACTGCCGCAGTATCACAACATCTGATTGATGCTTATAGGGTCGATATCCTGATGAGTTGTGGTTCAGCCGGATCACTCATTTCTCAATTAAAGATTGGCGACATAATACTGACAGATCGGATTGTCCCCCATGATTTTGGCGAATACACTGATGAAAAGTTCAATTATCTGGGGATTTTCGACAACACATACATGGATGGTTGGCACTATCACCGTCATCTTTCTGTTGATCCGGTATTGTTAGACTTAGCCTACCAAACTGCAATATCACTATCTTGGCCAAAAATCGCCCCGGCTGTTCATATTGGTTGTTTGGCAAGCGGGGATCAAATCATTGCATCCGAAAGCAAAAGACGGTGGTTATCAGAAACCTTCAATGCCATCGCCGTCGAGATGGAATCAGCAGCAATGGCGCAAGTAGCGCTTATGAACAATGTCCCCTGGTTAGCAATTCGAGCCGTCAGCGATAAGGCCGACTCATCCATCGACATAGATTATACCCACATGATCACTTACAGCGATGAGAAAAAGAATTTTCTAGCTAGGTTGCAACAAACTGCATCTAGCCTATCCAAGCTGGTAAGGAACCCTACTCTTCTAAAGAATATTGTTCAAATCAACCGAGGCTTGATACAAGCTGCCCAGAATGCAGCTTACGTTACAGCAGCCATAATTGAAAAACTTTAATGGAATACATGACCCCCACCCCAAAAGCCCCGCACACAAAATTGACCCAATCGTTATCCAGCCACCTCCAGCCGCGGGTTTGGGTTGTTTTCGTACCACAGCTATGCGTGGGGTTGCGCTCGGTTTCTTTCTGGCAGGCGGGACAGTAGTAAATAGCCTGCACGGTTGCGCCCAGTAGCGAGTCGAACAGGGAGCCAAGCAAACCGGCAATTGTGATCCAAACAAAGATTGCCCAATTAATTCCTGCCGGAGCAAGGATTGCTGCCAGCAAGCCAATAATCCCTGCCCCGGCCAACGAGGCCAGCGTCCCAACGAACGAGACTCCGCCGGATGTCCCCTTTTCGACAACTTTGCGCAGGTCTGTGATCAAGCGCGGTGAAGTCGGGTTAAGCACGCCCAGTTCCGTGGCCCAGGTATCCGCATTGACCGCCGCCAGCGAGGCCGCGAACCCCAGCCAGGGCCAGGTCGCTTCTGGGAAGAAAAAATGCAGCGCCGCGAACAGGGTCGCGATCCCGCCGTTACCCAACACCTGACCGGCGTCGCGTTGTCCGCCTTTGGCATATTTCTCGTTGGCTTCACGCTTGCGATCCTTGAACGCGCGGCTCAATCCGCTGGAGGTGATGAAGAACGTCAGCAGCAAAATCGCCCAACCCCAGCCACCCAGCCCAAAGATGACCGTCCCGACGACGAAAGCCGCATACGCCCCGCTGCGGTCCAGGCTGCGGGCGCGGTAAGCTAGATAAGCGATGAGGATGGCGAGAAGAAACCCTATGATGAGTTGCATGTTTTGATAGATCGCTGGTTGAGTAGGCGGCGGGTCTCGATACGGCCTTCGGCCTACTCGACCAGCGCCGCCGCCGTATCGAAACCAGCGAATGAAAAGTTACACCGGCGTCGAAACAATAAACAACACAGCCAACAAAAACAACAGACTGGTCAACGCACTCGAAGCCCACAGGATGAGCGCCAGGATACGGTGGTTTTCCCAGCGATAATAATACAATCCCGCAAACAGCCCAGCCAGGAACAGAAAAGCGCTCTCGATTGGCAGCAAGATCAACTGACTCGCCGGAGAGGGGGACAATGCCGCGCCGGAGGGCGCAAAGCCAAGCGATATCTGATTGAGCGTGGGAATGGTCAGTCCTACCCAGACCACCAGTCCGATATTCATGAACAGCCCGATCAGCCACAGGAAGCGCGCCAGCGGGTTTTCCCACGCGTTCGAGAAGATAAAAGACGGGTAAATCGACTTCGATTTTGCGGGCATCAGGCTGCCCATTTCGATCGTACGCGCAAAAGTCTGCGCGAATTTGGCCGCGTTGGTCGGTGAAATGGCGTACACGCGTTTGGACGTAGCCACTAACAGCAAGTTCTTGGGATCCGCCGCCAGGAACTCGACCACACCCAGGTCGGGGTGGCGACGCAGTCCCAGCACAGCGCCCGGTATGGGTAACCAGGGCAGGCGCAGGGGCGTAGTCAGATCCGAGGCGGGGCGCAACCATTCGATGTCAGTCAGCGGGATATCCTCGTCGCGCAATCCCCAGCGTATCTCCAGGCTGTCGCGGTCGAGGATGTAGTCCGCGCGCATCAAGGCATAAGCGCGGTAGACGAACAGTGGCACCGGCACCAACGCCAGCAGCGCGTCCAGTAAAAAGATTACAAAATTCGGCCCCACTTCGGCGCGCGTCAGGTTCCAGATGCCCCAACCCGAAAGCCCGGTCAGCGCCAGGATCAGAATACCATGCAGCAACAGCCCGAACTGCTTGGGAGGGGGATAATGACCGTCGTTCACGCCGCGCTCAAAGCCTCCCGGATCGACCGGCAGACATACTCCACCTGCTCCTCCGTCATCACGCCCGAAAACGGCAGCGCCAGCCCGCGCCGGCCCAGGTCTTCAGTCACAGGAAAATCGCCCTCGCGCCAGTCAAAACGCTCGGCCATATAGGGCTGCAGGTGGATCGGCAGGAAATACGGACGGGCAGGCACACCCATTTCTTCGAGACGTTTTGCCAGCGCATCGCGGTCGATCCTGGCATCGAAACGGACAACGTAGACGAACCACGACATACGTGTGGTGTAGGGCTCAACGGTGGGAACCTCGACGCCCGGGATTTCGCTCAGGCGCGCTTCGTACCAGACTGCCACCTGCTCCCGTTTCGCAAGCAACGCATCCAGCCTGTACATCTGCGTGACCCCCATTGCCGCGGACATCTCGTCCAGGCGATAATTGTAGCCCAGGTGTGTATGTTGCAGCCAGGTATCGCCCACGGCGCGTCCCTGGTTGCGCAACGAACGGATGAAATCAGCGGCTCCGTCGTCATCGGTGACCACCATCCCGCCTTCGCCGGTGGTAATCTGCTTATTCGGATAGAAGGCGAATACACCGTAATCGCCCAGCGTCCCAGCTTGGCGGTCTTTGTATTCTGCGCCCAACGCTTCGCAGGAATCCTCGATCACTTTCAATCCGTGTTCTTCGGCAACAGCAATGATGGGATCCATATCTGCAGGTTGGCCGAACACGTCTACAGGAAGAATGGCCTTTAATTTATGATTGGCGATTGACAATTTACGAGGTAGATATTTCTCGATATTCCTGGCCGCATCCGCCACCAACTCAGGATCGATATTCCCCGTACGCGGATCGACATCCACAAGAACAGGCACGGCGTTCTCAAATAACAGCACATTCGACGAGGACACGAACGAAAACGGCGTGGTGATGACCAGGTCCCCCTGTCCAATACCCGCCGCGCGCACGCATAAATGCAGCCCCGCTGTCCCCGAGTTGACGCCAATGGCATGCACCCGCCCAGTCCGGTCACAAAAGGCCTGCTCGAAATCCAGAATGCGCTGGCCCATGCTCAAATTGGGCGTGTTGATGACATCGATTACAGCCTGACGGTCCGCATCGGTCAGGTCAGGGGAAGACATGGGGATTTTCATCATATTCGTCGGTAAGTCTTATTGTCTGAAAGTTGGATTGGTTTGTCTGAAAGTCTAATAAGTCTTACAAGTCGAGGTTGTCGACCAAACTCCAGAATTCGGCCTGACTTGTCAGACCGTTTAGACTTGTCAGACCGTTTAGACTTGTCAGACCGTTTAGACTTGTCAGACTTATGAGACTATTCTGCGAAGCAGAACGCGGTTTCAATTCTACCATCCCGTTCTGCAAGCCCCGCTCTCCCACCGTCACCCGCACGGGGCACCCGATCAAATCCGCGTCGTTGAATTTGACCCCGGCGCGCTCGTCGCGGTCATCGAACAGCACAGAAATACCGGCGTTTTGTATGCTCTCATACAAATCACCCGCAACGGATTTAGTATCCATCATTTTTCCCGGCACATGCATTAGATACACATCGAACGGCGCGGCAGGATGGGGCAGGGTCAGGCCCTTATCATCGTGGTGGGATTCGGCCAGCGCGTGCAGGAGTTTGTCGAAATAATACGCTTCTTTCGAAGCCAGTAAATCGGCCGATAAAACGGATAACAGCTCGCCACAATTTACACACGCGTGCCCGTCTTCGGCCTGGACCAAATCCGCGACAATTTCAGCGCTATAATCTCGCCCGTAGTTGACGTTTTTCAGGTGATAACCTGTCTCGTTTGCGCCTGCGACCAGGTTGGGGGAATTCGGGATCAAGTCATCGACGACAATGAGCGCATCCTTCAAGCCGACAGGCGAAGCGTATCCAGCCACCGCGCCGGTTGCTTCTATCTCTTCTACAGTAGCTGGTTTTACATCGCCAACCTGTCGTTTGAGCTTGTCTTCGCTCAGTTGCATATCCCCGCGTACCACAGCAAAGACGAATTTACCATCAGATGGGCGGGTGTAGAGCAACGCTTTCGCCGTTTTCTCTTTCGGAATACCCAGGAAATTGGCTAAATCTTCGATGGTGTTGCATTCGGGGGTTGCGACTTTTGCAGCGGGCAACGTCTCTTCGGTTGGGGGAACGCTTTTAGCAAAGAGAGCAAATTCTCCCCGGTCCACATATCCGCAAGCCGAGCAGCGGATCACCTCCAACGCGCCCGTTTTCAGGGGAAAGAAGGTCTCTTTTTCATTGCTGATGACGGGGATAGCAAGCGTTGAGAAGAAAGTGTCCCCTAAAGCCACTGACAATTTCTCCAGATGCTCCAGCGCATATTTCCCAAGCGTAGTCGGCTGGTTCTCGCGCGTGACATAGCCTGCACGGACAAGGAAGGCGAATCCCTGTGTGCGGGCGTTATTGGGAGCTTCACGTTGGGTTTGGATTGAGAGGTCTGTATACTTCATTGTGTACTTCATATAGAATGAAATGAGCCCCCTACGCTCGCATCAACTGGTGGCGTTCTTTGTTGCACGCGTCGATTTTTTCGGGACAGGTTTGGGCTTCTTTGAAGGCGGCTCAGGTTCAGGCGCAGGGGTAGAAGACTCGGCCAGGGCGGCCTCGGCGGGAGTGGTCTCGGGAGCAGGCTCGAGGTCCAGTTCGACCGTTTCTTCCATGCGGATCTGTCCGCGCAAGAAGGCCCCGTCCTCTGTCACGAAGGCGGTGGTGACCACGTCGCCCCATACACGTCCGCTGGCGCGGATTTCGAGTTTATTGGTGGTGATATTTCCACGGACTGCGCCTGCTACGATAACAGTGTTGGCGCGGATGTTCTCGCAAGTGACACGCCCGGTCTCGCCAATGACGAGCATGCCGCGCAGGGAGATTGCGCCCTCGAAAGCGCCCTCGATGCGCACGCCGCCGCTGCCATTGATGCTGCCATGCCAGATCACGCCAGAGCCAAGCACGGAGGTGATGCGCTCTACTGCCTGAATAGGCTGGGATGGTTCAGCGACAGGGGAAGTATTTCGTCTAAACATACGTGCTTATTTTACCGTAGAAACAAAAAGAACGCTGGCCCCGCTGATTTTTACCAATTGAAGAACAAAAACCACGAAGGCACGGGAACACAGAGAAAAATCTCCGCGCCTTCGTGTCTCCGTGGTAAGGGTTTGTTAAAAGTAGAGCCCGGCTTACTCGTTACTTTCTTTCCCACTCATCTGCACGCCAACAATATTGAACCCGCTATCTACATACAGCACATCGCCCGTGATACGTGACGAGAGATCGGATGCCAAAAACACCGCCGCGTTGCCCACGTCCTCGATGGTGATATTCTCGCGCATAGGCGACATATCCGCAAAGTGCTTGTACATATCGCGGAAACCGCCCACGCCTGCTGCCGCCAGTGTACGGATCGGACCGGCTGAAATGGCATTCACACGTACACCCTGTGGACCGAAGTCGTAGGCCAGGTAACGAGTGGTGGCTTCCAATGCGGCCTTGGCGACGCCCATCACATTGTAGTGCGGCGCAACCTTGACCGAGCCGTAGTAGGTCATGCACATCAGCGACGCGCCCGTACGCAGAATGGGCTGGAACGCGCGTGCCAGCGCCACAAACGAGTAAACGCTGATGTCCATGGCGTTTTTGAAGCCCTCGCGCGTGGTGTTGTAATACGGGCCATCCAGTTCTTCGCGGCCTGCAAAAGCGATGGAGTGCACCAGCACATCAACCTGGCCGAAATCCCTGGCCGCTTTTTGCGCCACAACCTCAATATGCTCGTCCTTCGTCACGTCACACTCTTCGACCCAGGTACAGCCAATCTTTTCGGCCAGCGGCATAACCCGTCTTTTGAGTACCTCGCCCGCGTAGCTGATACCAATATTTGCGCCTTCGCGATGCAGCGCCTGCGTAATGCCCCAGGCAATTGAACGTTCATTTGCCAATCCAAAAACCAGTGCGTTCTTACCGTCTAAAAGACCCATAATTCCTCCAAGAGAACAGAGATTAGAGAGCAGTGGACTAATCTCTATTCTCTAGTCACTGTTCTCTATTTTCCAGCCTTTGACCAGGAACCGCCACGGAATGGACTTCCATGGCTCCGGCACTGTGTTTAAACCCACTCTCGGCCCAATCGTCACGCTTTTATCTGGGACGGAAATCCCCGCTTCGATCCATAGACCCTGGCCTGCTCCCGTTAAATCGACCATGTTCTCGCTTTTGTTGATGCCCATAGCCTGCGTCAGTTTACCCGGCCCAAACGTGTTCCGCCCATTTCGCCGCGCAGACATGACCTCC
>JAFGKO010000127.1 GCA_016928525.1 Anaerolineales bacterium
CATAAATATCGCACCCTGGGATAATCGCTTTCCCCACCGTGTTTGCGCCAATTGAAGCATCCGGTCGAATAATTCAGTTCCCAAAGCGACGAACTGAACTTCGCCGTTCTCCTTGGTTCTATCGGGACGAAAGGAGAAGTTCAGCAGCTTGCTATGAGGCAGTTCTAGTTCTCGGGCCACATTAGTCCGAAGTAGTTCGACCTGGAAAACGTCTGCGTCCCCTGGGGATTCAAGGACATTTACTGAGGTCTTTGGTTCCTCTTTTAGTTCGGTGAGAACATCGACGAAGAAGTGCTGAGCGTATTCAGGAGTCAGGCGAGATTGGCGGGAAGCTTCTTGCATTTGCCTGAATTCATCCGGCGAGATAGCAAAGGGATGTTCTTCCCATTGTCGATACCGTTCTTCTCCAGCCATTGTTGCCTGGATCAGTTCATGAAGTGCTTGATCTTGAGACGCCTCGGTTGAGGGAGATGTGGCAACTCTGGCAAGCAACCTCTCCAAATCAATTTCACTGACCAGAGTGCTCACAACATCAAACACTTGGTCGCCAAGGTGTTGCCGCATCTCATCCAAACGATTCAGCAGGCCAAGCAGAACTGTTCCTTCACGGGTATCGCCAGCGGTTAGGTTGTAAATGTGTACCACTCTTTTCTGGCCGTACCTATGAATGCGCCCCATGCGCTGTTCCAAACGGCTTGGAATCCAGGGAAGATCGTAGTTGACCATATAGGCGCAAAATTGAAGATTGATGCCTTCACCTGCGGCTTCGGTTGCCAGCATTATTTGAATACTTTGGCTGAACTCTTTTTCAGCCTTCCGGCGTCGATCATGAGACATACTGCCATCGATTTGGGTAACGGTAAATCCCCAGCCTTCGAATAGCTTTCTCAAAAAATCAAGTGTGTCTTTGAACTCGGTAAAGACTAGCAATTTCTCGCCGTTTCTAGGCGTAATGTTGCTATCATCAAGAATTCTTTTCAGTGCAAGAACTTTGGTTTCAACGCCACTGTCTCGGATTGCATCCAGTTTCTCTAGAAGAAACCCAATCTCGGATGCTTCTTTTTCGCGCTCTTGTTTTGTTCTGGCAGGAGTAGCCAACTCACTACGCTGTTCCTGGTCCCAACGCTCAGCTTCTGGAAGCTCATTTAAGGTATCAAAATCGACTTCTGTGAAACTTGTTTCATTCGCTTGTAGTAAGTTAATCTGCCGCCGCTTCAATGACTCCTCCAGTGCCGCAAAACTTGAACCCATTCGGCGCTGAAGCATAACCATTGCGAACTCAGTATTTACTTTGATTCGTCCGCCCAACCTCTCGGCTGCACGATAGATTTTATTGACATAGTTAGTAAGGGTGGTATATAGCTCCATTTCTGGAGGATTTTCCGCAATAATGTGCCAGCGTGTTTCGACAACTCGGGGTTTGAAAAGAGGTTGTCCATTAAAATCCACCATCTCTTCCTTTAACCGCCGCAGCATCAATGGTGTGCCACGTTGACCTGGCCCCTTCTCGCCAACTACAGATGGATCATCAATTCCTTGATCTAACAATTGAAGCAGTTTAAGAAAATTGACGGGATCACCTTTGTGAGGGGTTGCTGTTGCCAACACCAAATGATGAGATTGCCGCGAGAGGGTTTGTCCAAGACGGTAAGCAAGAGTTTCGCGGTTTCCATAGCCAGCAAGATGATGAGCTTCGTCCACGATCACAAGATCCCATTTGACACTGCTCAAGGAAGCTTGAACATCACTTTGACGAGCAAACGTCACAGAAGTGATCACACTGGATGATTCAGTCCAGATCTGACTATTAGCTTTTAGTTCGTTGCGCTCAACAATATTGAATCTGACCAGAAATTTCTCCTTAAGTTCTCTTTGCCACTGCACGGTCAAAGCCGCTGGGGTAAGGATTAGAGTGCGGAGTTCAGGTGTTCGGCTGAGCAGTTCTTTATATAGCAGACCACACATCACCGTTTTACCAGCACCGGCATCATGTGCCATCAAATGTCGAATCTTAGGCTGGGGAAGCATTGCTCCGTAAACAGCTTCCATTTGGTGAGGGAGAAGATGAACCTTCGCGTTATTGGCAGCCAATAAAGGATCGGCTGAATAAGCCAAACGCAATCGCTCAGCTTCCAGAGCCAACTTGAATTCTTGTGCCGATCCCCTGAAGTTGAAGGAACGTTTCTTGGGAGATTGAAGCGTTTTCCATTCAGCAAATGGAATGGTGGTGGTATAGTGCAAATCTGTATGCAAACCAATAGCTTCGATCGTTACGAAACCTTCTGGATAGTTGATTTTCGATAACACCTCAACTGGCTCCGGCCAAAAAGGGCTTTCCATGATCCCTTCTTTGTTCATAAAAGTAGTCCTATGTCTTATGACAGTCGAAGTTTGGACAATCGACGAACCAGCCTAATTCAACCTTGGATGAACAGCATCCAGATTCGGGACAAGTATAGCAGATGAAATAAAAACATACGTGTAAAGACGGTAGGTCTTTAGGGCAAACGCATCAAAATGAGTTTGAGCTTTCCTGACCCGTTGTCAGCCTACTAACCATTGGTGCTAGTTTGATTGGACCTCAGAGGGTCAGTAAGGGTCACTTGGGCTAGAATCGCTAATTGAACGTGGTTTTTGACCAAGGATCAATTTGAAATGAGCTTTTTTGACCCTTTAGCAACCCTCAACAGCTATAGGCAACTAGCACCATTAGTTACTAGTTAAGGATGAAACCGGTGTGGTTTGCCCAAACAGCTTAACTGAATGGGCCATAAAGGGTCATGATGAATCACGCTAATAACTCTGAAGCCCGGATTTCGTTTGATGCAATCACCCTGGGTTGGTCTTCTTCTGGAATGCGCCACCCAAATGGCTAGCTGCACTCGCATCTCGCTCCTCGCCACACATCCCCCGCCGGAGCCAAGTCGATGGGTTAGGTGCGAGTTGTTCGCCACTGTCGCACGGCGCAGGACCGTGTCCAGCCCTTTGGGCTGCTGCGACGAGTTTCTTCCGGGCTTGTGCCGGGGCGATTGAAAAAGCCAATCGCCCCTCACCAGAAACTCGTGCAGGGCTGCGCCGACACGTCCCTCCGACGCGCCGTGCGCAGATACTGGCGAACTCGCACCTCATATATAGTGATGGCAACGACGTGAGGCTTGCGGATCAGCCGATCAAGGCGCACAATGCAAGCGACTGGTCGGGGTCAGCGTCTCGCACCAGTGGGAGCTGAGCTCTCCACGTTGTTAAGAGTGTTGCTCCGCCCTCGCTGCCTTACAAGGCGAATGAGCTAGATGTGGCGTGATGCAGCAAGCCTCACAGTCCACGGATGTCGAATGAGGCTGCCTGGCAGGAGGGTGGGTGATGCCCCGAAACCCAGTGTGCACAGCTCGGTCAAGACATGGCGAAGGAGCGAAACATGCTGTACATCGGTGTGGACATCCACAAGCGTCAGCACGAAGTGGCCATCGTCAGCGAAAACGGGACTCTCCGTGGCAAGAGCTTCACAATCAAGAACTCGCACGAAGGCCTCCGACTACTTTTCCAACGGATCGAACGAGTAAATCCAGAGCGGGAACCCCTCACGTTCGCGCTTGAAGCAACCGGACCATACTGGCTGGCGATACACAGCCATCTGTCGGATGGAGGACACCGGGTTGTTGTTCTCAATCCCTTGCGAAGCAGCGCCTATCGGAAGCTCAACATTCGACCGGCAAAAACAGATCGGATTGATGCCTGGTGTATCGCCGAAATGGTACGACTGGGGCTGGACGAAGAAACGCCGCTGCTTTCGGCGCAAATCCTGGGTTTGCGGCAGTTAACGCGACAACGCGTGGACCTCACTACCTATCTGGCCAATCAAAAGCGGCGGATCCATTCACTGCTGGAGCAGGTCTTTCCGGAGTTCGAGGATCTGTTTCAGCCGATGTTTGGCAAGACAGCCATGGCACTCTTGGGCACCTATCCAACACCGAGCGAGATTGCGGCGCTGGGTCTGGAGGAGTTGACCGCGTTCGTCCAGATACAAAGTAACTACCACCTGGGGGAAACAAAAGCCAGAGAAATCCTCCAGGCAGCGCAGAGTTCATTTGGCGTCACCTTTGGACAGGAAGCGTACAGCATTCAAATCAGGCTCCTGGTTGAGCAGATCACTTTTTTGAAGCAGCAGGTGAAAGCCTTGGGGCGTGATATAGCGGCTGTATTGGATTCGATACCGCAGTACCTGACCACCATTCCGGGGGTCGGGCCCGTCCTGGCCGCAGCCATCTTGAGTGAAATCGGGGACGTGCGCCGGTTCAAAAATGCCGAGTCGCTGGTCGCGTACACGGGTATCGATCCGCGCGTGTTCCAGAGTGGGCAGTTTACTGCCAGTACAGCTCACATTTCCAAACGCGGCTCGCCGTTTCTACGACGCGTGATCTGGCAGGCTGCGGTTGCCGCGACACGGACCGATCCCGCATTGAGAGCATTGCATCAGCGCAAGATGGCGGAAGGCAAACACTACCAGGTTGCTATCGGTGCGGTGGCCAACAAATTGATTCATATCATATATGCGGTCCTGAGAGACAATAAACCGTACTACTGTGTGTTGCCGGCTAAACCGGTTTCTGCTCAGGAACAGCTCCCACCGGGAACCGCTGTGCCGAGTACCGCCTGACGATGCGGCAATCTCGTCGCGGAGCCAGCTCGATGGGTTAGGTGCAAGTTATTCGCCATAGTCGCAGGGCGTGGGGGCGTGTCCAGCCCTGCGGGCTGCTGCGACGGTTTTCTTCCGGGCTTGTGCCGGGGCGATTGAAAAAGCCAATCGCCCCTCACCAGAAAACCGTGCAGGGCTCCGCCGACACGCCCCCTCGAACGCCCTGCGAAAAGAATGGCGAACTTGCACCTTTCCAACCCATCGACTGAACGGCCCCGGCTACGGGTGGATTGCAAAGCTTCGTGGCGCTGCGGATTATGCGCAGCTGAAGCCCTATCGAGCCGACG
>JAFGKO010000012.1 GCA_016928525.1 Anaerolineales bacterium
CGCGCATGTTCCACGAATCCAACCAGGACGATGAGAAGTTGTTCAACGCGTTGTGCCCGCCCGCCAAGGACGGCTCACGCACATTCTCCCCGCCCATGCTCAAGCGTTTGAAGAAGTTGGGGATTAACAAGACGGATCCCGATGCGCTGACACCGGAGGAACGCAGCCGCTTCGCCCGCCTGGACATTGATCCTGCTTCTATTACTTGGCGGCGCGTGGTGGACACGAATGACCGCTTCCTGCGCGAGATCGAGGTAGGCCTGGGCCCGGAAGAAAAGGGCAAGACCCGCCGCACAGGCTTCGACATCACCGTAGCCAGCGAAATCATGGCCATCCTGGCGCTGACCACCGACCTGGAGGATATGCGCGAGCGCATGGGCAAGATCGTGATCGGCACCAACAAAGCCGGTGAAGCCATCACCGCCGAAGACATCGGCGCGGCTGGCGCGATGACGGTGCTGATGATGGACGCGATCAAACCAACTCTGATGCAAACGTTGGAAGGCACACCGGCCTTCGTGCACGCAGGGCCCTTTGCCAACATTGCGCATGGCAACAGCTCCATCATTGCCGATAAGATCGCGCTGAAACTGGCCGACTATGTCATTACGGAATCGGGCTTTGGCGCAGATATCGGCATGGAGAAATTCTTCGGTATCAAGTGCCGCTACTCCGGGCTGATCCCGCAGGTGGTCGTACTGGTCGCGACGGTGCGCGCGCTGAAGATGCACGGCGGCGGCCCGAAGGTGGTGGCCGGCAAGCCGCTGGCACCCGAATACACCGACGAGAACCTGGACCTGCTGCGTGCCGGTTTGGGCAACTTGCAGCACCACATCCGCAACGCTAAGAAGTATGGCGTCAATGTGGTGGTGGCGGTCAACTCTTTTGCGGCTGACACGAAGGCTGAGGTCGAACTGGTGCGCCAGGCAGCCATGGAGGCTGGCGCGGAAGACGCGGTGGTCGCTCGCCACTGGATGGAAGGCGGGGCGGGCGCGACAGCGCTGGCGGAAGCGGTGGTCAAGGCGGCTGAAAAGCCCAGCAGCTTCAAGCAGCTTTACCCGCTGGAGCTCTCGATCAAAGAGAAGATCGAAACGATCTGCAAGGAAATCTACGGCGCGGACGGCGTGGAATATTCGCCCGAAGCCGAGGCCAAGATCGAACTGTACACCAAGCTGGGCTTCGCGGACCTGCCGCTGTGCATGGCCAAGACGCACCTCTCGCTGAGCCATGACGCAGCCCTGAAGGGTGTGCCCAAGGGCTTCACCGTCCCGATCCGGGACATCCGCGCTTCGGTGGGCGCAGGCTTCCTGTACCCGCTGCTGGGGACGATGCGCACGATGCCCGGCCTGCCTACTCGCCCGGTGTTCTACGATGTGGACGTCGACCTGAAGACCGGTAAGGTGGTCGGGTTGTTCTAGGCTTATTCAAACGAAACAATCGGGCGGGGTCTAAGGCCTCGCCCGAACTATTTAAGCGCTAATTGCTTTCTAGGGCGTTATGCAGCTTGTTGGAGTAACTGCCCATATCGCAGCGTAGTTGATGTAAAATTGAAACTCCTATGAAAAAACGCATCCGCTTCAAAGTAATTGGAATACTGGTCACTGCTGCGGACACAGGCACAGCCTGGCTGGGATACCGGGATTCGCGACAACTTGCCAGCCCGCCATCTGAACCCAGGAAAAAGAAGACCGCATAATAAATATGCCTATCCTGGATATCGAGATCGTCGCATCAGACTCAACCCTAAACCTGCCAGCCGAGCTGACGCAATCACTCGCCGATGCAACTGCCCGTGTCTTCGATTCGTCGCCAGGGACGGTATGGGTCAAGCTGCGGGTCATCCCGTCCGCGGAGTATGCCGAAAACGGAGGAACACCCGAGGGCGTGTATCCTGTCTTTGTAACGGTGCTCAAGTCCAGGGCGCGTGCTGAACGAAGTCGAAGTATCCAAAAAGGAAGCGAGTTGGAAGACGAAATCGCCCGGCTGACCCAAGCCATCGCCGAAGTCCTGAATTGCCCGGAAGAAAACGTCCACATCATTTACCAACCGGATGGCGCTGGCCGCGTTGCATTCGGGGGCAGATTGGTACGCTGAAAATCTGTTAGAATAGCCCAGACCAAAAGGCCGCACGGCCTTTTTCTATGTTATCGCCATCTCACCACTAAGGCACAGAGAATCTTCGTGTCCTTTGTGTCTTTGTGGTAAACAAGGAACTCACCGCTTTATGTCCTATAACTTCCGACTGTTCTGGCGCATGTTCTATCGCTCGTTCTTCAAATGGAAAGGCACGCCCGCCCGCCTGACCCGCAAACGATTGATCTTCCTCATCCTATTCTATCTGGTCTGGCCGCTAGGTGGACTGGCGCACTGGTTCGGCTTCCTACTGGATGACATTTTCTTCCCCGGTCACAAAACGCAGCCGATCGAAAAGCCGCTCTTCATCCTGGGCAATTTCCGCAGTGGCTCCACCTTCCTGCACCGCCTGCTCTCGCGCGACGACAACTTCACCAGCCTGACCATCTGGGACATTTACCTGGCCCCCTCCGTCACGCAGAAGAAGATCACCCAATTCGTCTCGCGCCTCGACTACAAACTGGGCGGGCATCTGCACCGCTTGCTATACGCCTTCGACCGTAACACGCTCGGCAAGATCCGCATTCATCCCATCTCGTTCTTCAAGCCCGAAGAGGACGAGAATATCCATTTCCAGAACTGGGACGGTTACTTCATCAGCTACCTCTTCCCCTTCATGGACGAATTGCCAAACTACCAGCACTTCGACGAAGCGCTCTCACCCGAGCACAAGCGTCGCATCATGGGGTTCTACAAGTCCATGCTGCAACGGCACCTGTACGCCACCGGCGCGAAATATTTCGTTGCCAAGAATCCGGCTTTCAGTCCCAAGATCGAAACGCTCTCCGAATTTTTCCCCGATGCGCGCATCATATACCTGGTCCGCAACCCGCTGGATATGCTGCCCTCCACCGTTTCGTGGATCAACTATGCCCGCCGTCAGTCCACTGAGCCAGAAGAGACCTATCTTTATATAGACGAAATCCTGGACCTGACCCAACACTGGTACCGTCATCCCTTGAAATATTTGGACGCGCATCCTTCCCCCCGCCACCTGCTCCTGAGATACGATGAGTTGATCCAAAACCCGGAAGGCGTCATCCGCGGCTTCTACGAGCAGTTCGGCTATCCCGATCAGCCCACGTTGGACAAAATCGTGATCGAAGCCGTTGCCGAAACCCTGGCTTACAAGAGCGACCACGTCTACTCCTACGAGGAGATGGGCTTCACCCGCCAGCAGATCATCGAACTATACGCCGACATCTTCGAACGTTTCGGTTTCGACAAACGTGAACTGACCCTGTCGAAGACAGAGCAGACCGCCGAACTTCGTGCTCCGGCAGATTGAACGGATATACCATTGCTTTGGGGTGAATTCAATGGAAAAGAAGCCTAGACATCTTTCTGTTATATCCCGCATCGTTCCTCAACCAAAATTTGGTTTTATAGATGGGACAGGATAAATGTCACCCCTTTCCCCTGATGAATAGCAGGTTAGAAAATATGACGTTCGTTCTATAATGAAATTAATCACAATCTAATTTCATCGCAGCTAAACGAAAACGGTTCTTCCATCCAGGCTGAGTGTGTAAGCCATCGATGCCGTAGACATGATGTCTATGGCGTTTTTTGTTGCCTGGCCTGGGAAAGAGAATAAAAGTCAAATCTAGGTTAGGCAATGGAAAAAGGAGATCAAGCCATTCAAGAAACACGAAACTAAAGAAATACAGATGCTCCTCCCGTCACTTGATGACCGGGACAAACCGTTGAGGAATAATCTCTTCGATGTCAGAAAAAGCTTGTTTGAGACAACCATGAACGAAAAACAGATGACCTTCATCGGCCCGGCGACAGTCCTTTTCACCGGTGCTCCCCTCTACCCAGACTATTGGCATAACCATGCTCCCTGGATGGAGTAGGGGACCGTTTTTTGTTCACAAGGTTTGATAATTCTTTCCCCAGATCCATGGGATATAGGAGAATCCCGGGGTCTGGCTGCGAGGTCAATCCCTGAACTTCAGTTGGTCTTACGCCAAAGGAAGGCCGCGCAAAGTGTCTAACGCACGGACTAACCAACTGCAGATAGCTGCAAACTTAATAAAGAAGGACCTATGGAATTCAAACAAATCAAGAAGATTCCAAGCTCTTGGTCCGTGCCTCCTAATCTCACAAACTACCAGCAGACCTACTCAGAATTCTCCTGGGATCAGATTCTGCAGGAGTTGGATGGCTTACCCAATGGGGCTGGAATCAATATTGCCTATGAAGCCATTGACCGCCATGCTGCAGGGCCAAAGCGAGATAAGTTAGCCCTGCGCTGGCTTGGCAAAGATGGGGGAGTTGTCGATTTCACCTATGGGGATCTCAAAGAGCAAACCAACCGGTTTGCAAATTTAATTCGCACGCTCGGCGTGGGGAAAGGCGACCGCGTTGCCGTCCTGGCAGGCCGCATCCCCGCGCTTTACATCGCTGCGCTGGGTGCGCTGAAGAATGTCAGTGTTTTCTGCCCGCTCTTTTCCGCCTTTGGGGCCGAACCGGTCTACCAGCGCCTGTTTCGTGGCAAAGCCAAGGTCTTGGTAACAACCAAAATGCAGTACAAGAGGAAGATCGCAGGTATCTGGGACAGGCTGCCGGAATTGAAATATGTCCTGCTGGCAGATGCGGAGGAGGATCTTCAGGAGAATGTACTTTCCTTGCCAAAGCTGATGGCCAAGGCCTCTCCCGAATTCACCATCCCGCCGACCGACCCGGAAGATATGTCCTGCCTGCACTTCACTAGCGGCACCACCGGCATGCCGAAAGGCGCCGTGCACGTGCACAAGGCTGTAATGGTGCATTACATGACCGCCAAGTACGCCTTGGATCTGCACGAGAACGATATTTTCTGGTGTACGGCTGACCCCGGTTGGGTGACCGGCACCTCTTACGGCGTCATTGCCCCACTGCTGCACGGCATCACCAACATCGTTGACGAAGCGGAATTTGATGCCGAGCGCTGGTACACGATCTTGCAGGATCAAAAAGTCACCGTCTGGTACACCGCGCCCACCGCTATCCGCCGCCTGATGCGCCTGGACATGAAGCCACGTGAACTTTACGACCTGAGCCACTTGCGGTTCTCTGCCAGCGTCGGCGAGCCCTTGAACCCTGAAGCGGTTGTTTGGGGCAAAGAGGTACTCGATCTCTTGATTCATGACAACTGGTGGCAAACTGAGACAGGCGGCATCATGATCTCGAACTACAACGTGATGGATATCCGCCCGGGCTCGATGGGTCGTCCGTTGCCAGGGATCGAACCCGCCATTGTCCACCGCCTGGAAGGTGGCGGCGTGGAAATAGAGACCAAGCCAAACGTCGAAGGGGAGTTGGCGCTCAAACCGGGTTGGCCCTCGATGTTCCGTACCTATCTGAACGACGAAGAACGCTACAAGAAATGCTTCGTTGGCGGCTGGTACATTACCGGGGACCTGGCTGAACGGGATGAAGACGGCTACTACTGGTTTATCGGCCGCGCTGACGATATCATCAAAACTGCCGGACACATGGTAGGACCGTTCGAAGTCGAGAGCGCCCTGATGGAACATCCGGCAGTTGCTGAAGTCGGCGTGATTGGTAAGCCCGACCCGGTGATCGGAGAGCTGGTCAAGGCATTTGTGGCGCTCAAAGCGGGATTCGATCCCTGCGACGACCTGCGCATGGAATTGCAGGGTTTCGGGCGCAACAAGTTAGGCTCGGCAGTGGCTCCCAAAGAGATCGAATTCGTGGAATATCTCCCGAAGACGCGCAGCGGCAAGATCATGCGCCGCCTGCTCAAATCCCGTGAGCTTGGACTGCCTGAAGGAGATACATCCACACTGGAGACAACAGAATGAGTACAAAAACTGCAACCAAAGAAAAGAAAGCTAAAGATTCTGTGCCGGCCGATCAACGAGCACATTATCATCATCTGCTGCATCAGATGGTTCTGATTCGGCGCTACGAAGAGAAGGCCGCCGAGTTGTATCAGTCCACCAAGATCAGAGGCTTTCTACATCTATATATTGGTGAAGAGGCCATCGCAGTTGGGGTTATGCAAGCATTGACCCCCGAGGATTCGGTTGTATGCACTTACCGCGAGCATGGACACGCTCTGGCCCGCGGCGTCAGCGCCGACGCGATCATGGCGGAAATGTATGGCAAGGTCACCGGTTGCGCCCGCGGACGCGGGGGGTCTATGCACCTCTTCGACAAGCCTACGCGCTTTTTCGGCGGCAACGCCATTGTGTGCAGTCACCTACCCCTGGCAGTGGGCATCGCGCTGGCCGACAAGATGCAGAACAAAAAGAACGTCACCGCCTGCTTCCTGGGCGAAGGCGCGGTGGCTGAAGGCGAGTTCCACGAGTCGCTAAACCTGGGCGCTTTGTGGCAAACGCCGACCCTGTTCATTGTTGAAAACAACCTGTATTGCATGGGCACCGCCTTGCGCTACCACGAGTCGAATACCAACCTGACCGAAAAGGCCGCCAGCTACAACGTCAAATCCGTTCAGGTGGACGGGAACGATGTTCTGGCCGTGGAGAAGGCCGCGCGTGAAGCCTGCGAATACCTGCGCTCCGGCAAAGGCCCGTACTTCATCGAGGCCATCACCTACCGCTTCCGCCCGCACTCGATGTTCGACGCCGAACTGTACCGCGAAAAAGCGGAAGTCGAAGAGCATAAAAAGCGTGATCCCATCATCCTGTTCACGAAGTATCTCAAGGAGAACAAACTGATCGTGGATGAGGAGATCGAAGCCATCGAGAAGGAAGTGGCCGCGGTCGTCCAACATGCGGTTGATTTCGCCGAGAACTCCCCCTGGGAGGCTTTGGAAGACCTGACCAAATTTGTTTATACCGAGCCTGGCACGGTGAATGCCATGGATAGGAGCTAACCATGATTGCCGTATCACAGACTCAAACTCAGACACCAGCGCTGGTAAAAATGACCTATCGTGAAGGAATGCGCCAGGCGATCCGCGATGCCATTCTGCGAGATGAACGCTGTTTCCTGATGGGCGCTGACGTGGGTCGCTACGGTGGCTGCTTTGCCGTCAGTAAAGGGCTGTTCGATGAATTCGGCCCCGAGAAGATCCGCGACATGCCGCTCAGTGAGTCGGCCATTGCCGGTATCGGCATTGGCGCCAGTATGAATGGGATGCGCCCGATCGTAGAAATCATGACTGTGAACTTCAGCCTGCTGGCCCTGGACCAGATTCTCAACACGGCCGGCACGCTCCTGCACATGTCTGGTGGACTCTTCAATGTGCCTGTCGTCATCCGCATGGCCACCGGCTCCGGCCGCCAGCTGGGTGCCCAGCATGCCCACAGCCTGGAAGGCTGGTATGCCCATATCCCCGGAATCAAAGTGCTGGCCCCGGCCACCGTAGAAGATATGCGCGGTATGCTCTGGCCGGCTCTGGAAGACCCTGACCCGGTATTGATCTTCGAGCAGCAGGTGATGTACAACATGACCGAGATGGTCCCAGCCGAGCCGCAGCCGGTAGATATCGATCATGCCAAAGTCCGGCGACCGGGCAAGGATGTGACGCTGATCACTTATGGCTCCTGCCTGCCAAGGTCAATGAATGCCGCCGAGACATTGGCCCAGGAGGGCATCGATACCGAGGTGATTGACCTGCGCACCTTGCGGCCATTGGATAACGACACGATCTTCGCCTCGGTGGCCAAGACCCATCAGGTATTGATCGTAGAAGAGGGCTGGCGCAGCGGAAGTCTCTCTGCTGAGATCAGCGCCCGGATTGTAGAGAACCTATTCTATGATTTAGACCGCCCAGTCGAACGGCTATGTGCCTCCGAAGTGCCCATGCCCTATTCCAAACACATGGAAGAGGCGGCTGTCCCACAACCCGAGACGATCGCCGCCGCGGTCAGAAAGCTGGTGAACCCATGAGCGAATTCAAGATGCCAAGCCTGGGCGCCGACATGGACGCCGGCACCCTGGTGGAATGGAAGAAAAAGTCGGGCGATCCCGTCAAACGAGGCGATATCATCGCCGCCGTGGAGACCGCCAAAGGCGTCATCGAGATCGAATGCTTCGAGGACGGCATCCTGGACCAGATCTTCTTCCAGGCCGGGCAGGAAGTCCCGGTCGGTCAGGTGCTGGCAACCATCTCCTCGAAGGATGAATTTGGTAAAGCGAAGCCATCCCCCGAGCCCCAGAAACCGCCCGAACCTGTGAAAGTCGAGAAGGTTCCTGAGACAGTCGCAACCGAACCGGTAAAGCCAGCTGCTGAGATAGTAGCAGAAGCGGTAAAAGCTGCAATACCGCAGCCGCCTGCAACCGGGGAACGCATCAGGATATCTCCCCTGGCAAGCAGGATGGCGATCGAACTTGGCGTGGATCTTCGCCAGGTAAAGGGCACCGGCCCTGGTGGAGCGATCCAGCGCGTCGATATCGAGCGCGAAGCGCAAGCGCAAATAGCCGCCCCCCCGGAACCGGTAAAAGTTCCTGAACCCGTCACAGCCAAACCACAAGAAGTAGCAGCCGCAGCGCCGCCAGTCGAAGTCAAATCAGAACCTGCTCCCGATGCAAAGAAAGCCGTTGATTTCCAGACCGCCATGCGCTCGGCCATTGCCGCAGCCATGAGCAAATCCAACCGGGATATCCCACACTACTACATGGAAACCAGCATCGATATGACCAATGCGCTGCGCTGGCTGGAGGAAGAAAACCTGAAGCGCTCCATCCGCGAGCGCCTGCTGCCGGTAGTGGTGTTGCTCAAAGCCGTGGCTAAGTCGTTGACCGAAGTACCCGAGTTGAACGGCTTCTGGATCGATGGAAGCCACCAGGTAAGCGAAGCCATCCACATCGGCTTCGCCATTAACCTGCGACAGGGCGGTCTGCTCACCCCCGCCATCCATGATACCGACATGAAGGACTTCGACGAGCTGCGCGAGGCGATGAACGACCTGATCATCCGCACGCGCGGCAACCGCTTGCGCTCCTCTGAACTGACCGACGCCACCATCACCGTCACCAGCTTGGGCGACCGGGGCGTTGAAAAGGTCTTTGGGGTCATTTACCCGCCCCAGGTAGCCCTGGTCGGGTTGGGCAAGATCACCCCGCAACCCTGGGCAGTGAACGGCGCATTGTGCGTTCGACCGGTGCTGGTTGCCACCCTGGCAGGAGACCACCGCGCCACAGACGGTCACAAAGGCGGCCTGTTCCTGGAAGCATTGAATCGTAACCTGCAGGAGGTAGAAAAACTATGAACGAGAGCGAACTTAAGGAGATCATCATCGCCGAACTGACCAAGGTCGCCCCTGGCTCCGACCCCGGTGTGCTCGATCTGGACGATAACTTGCGCGAGGGTCTCGACATCGACTCCTTCGACGCCCTCAACTTCTTCATCGCCTTGAGCGAACGCCTGCACATTGATATCTCCGAAAAGGACATGGGCAAGCTCAACACGATGAACGAGATCCTGCACTATTTGCAGGCGCAAAAAGTCTGAGCGATCACAAATCTTGCGAAGGGTTGTCCAGAAGACGAAACCAGAAGGATCAAAACCTTCGCATCAAAAAGAGGGGGAAGTGGGGTGTTTCGGGCATGCTACGCACGTCCGAAACACCCCACACCCCGCTTTCTTGAAAAGATATCATTGGAGATATTCTATGCCTGAACAATATGATGTCGTTGTGGTTGGCGCGGGTCCCGGCGGCTATGTGGCCGCCATCCGCGCGGCGCAACTCGGACAGAAGACCGCCATCGTCGACAAACAATGGCTCGGCGGTGTGTGCCTGAACGTAGGCTGCATTCCCTCCAAAGCGCTGCTCAAGAACGCCGAACTGGCTCATACCCTGCGCGAGCGCAGCCAGGAATTTGGCTTTTCCTTCGATAATCTCAAACTGGACTACAGTGTGGCTGTCAAACGCAGCCGTCAGGTATCGGACAGATTGGTCAAGGGCGTTGGATTCCTGATGAAGAAGAATAAGATCGATGTCCACATGGGGACTGCGCATCTTTCTGGACCCAAAACTGTCACCGTTACTGGCGCCGATGGCAAGGCGACAGAGTTATCTGCCAAAAACATCATCCTAGCAACAGGCGCTTCTTCGCTAGTGCCTCCGGCCTGGAAAGTGGACGGCCAGAAAATCGTCACCTACCTCGAAGCCATCCTGCAAGAGAAATTGCCCAAATCCGTGATCATCATCGGTGCGGGCGCCGTCGGCGTGGAATTCGCCACTGTCTGGAATGCCTACGGCGCAGAGGTGACCATCGTCGAGATGCTGCCGGGCCTGCTGCCGATGGAAGACGAAGAAATCGGGAAAGAATTGAAGAGGGCCTTCGATAAACGCGGCATCCAGTCGTTGGTGGGTCACAAGGTCGAATCAGTGGAGGCCACCAAGACGGGCGTCAAGGTAGTCGTCAGCGCCGAGGGCAAGGAAACGGCACTCGAAGCCGAGCAGGCGCTGGTCGCGATCGGTTTCCGTCCTAACTCCAAAGGATTGGAACTGGAGGAACTGGGCGTCAAGCTCAATGAACGCGGCTTCATCGAAATCGATGAAAAGATGCAAACCAACGTACCCGGCATCTATGCCATTGGCGACGTGACCGGCAAGCTGATGCTGGCGCACGTCGGCTCGGC
>JAFGKO010000128.1 GCA_016928525.1 Anaerolineales bacterium
GAACGCATCGAAGGCCGGGTGTTGGAAAACGGCTGCGGCGTGGGCATGTACGTGGAACACCTGGCTCCCTATGGCGGGCAGATCATCGGGTTGGAATACGACTTCGAGCGCGCCGCAACTGCCGGAACCCGCTCCCCGAACATCCTCAACGCCGCAGGCGAATCCCTCCCCCTTCCTTCCGCGATCCTTCGACAAGCTCAGGGCGACGCCTTTGACCTGATCCTAAGCCATGAGGTGCTCGAACACGTCCAGGATGACGCCCGGGCCCTGCGCGAGATGCTGCGGGTGCTCAAGGCAGGCGGGCGGATCGTGTTGTTCGTCCCCAACCGTGGCTATCCCTTCGAGACACATGGAGTTTATTGGAAGGGGAAATATTATTTTGGGAATAAACCATTCGTGAATTATCTACCACGCAAATGGCGGGATATACTTGCCCCACACGTGAAGGTTTATTCCAGGCGCGATCTGGAGAAGCTGTTTGATGGGTTACCCGTCAAATTCATCGAACGCACCGTCATCTTCGGCGCGTATGACAATATCATCGCCCGTTTTGGGGCCTTCGGCAAAGTACTACGGGGGACGCTGCAATTCCTGGAAAAGACACCTTTGAAAGTGCTGGGGTTGTCGCATTTCTGGGTGGTGGAGAAATTGTAGCTCCAAAATCCACCAGAGATGAACGCAGATGAACATTGATGATTTGATGAAAAAATCCTTTTCATCCTGTTTAGCTGTAGGAATAAAGATTTTCAGAATCGACCGTCACGTTGCAAGCGTGACCTACCCGCACTGATACAAAACTATCGGCTGGTTGTTGCCGGGGCGCTGTTGTCCCTGCGCTGGGCGGCCATTTTCCCGGCTGAATTCAGGCACTACCGTGCAGGAGGTGGCCAGCCAGTTCCCAATATCCTGTTTATCGTTCCTGCCAGCGCCGTATAGCACGTAGCGCAGTTCACCTCTTGCCACCAGTTCAGCCAGCCCAGCTGCGTCAATGACCGGATCGCCGCCGTTGAAGCCGCCCATGTACAACACTGGTCGTCCGGTTGCCAGCACCAGTGGCGAGCCAACCTGCGAACTCGGCACGGCCAGCATATATTCGGTATCCCGCGTGTTGGCCTGCAGGAAAGCCAGCAGGTCCTCGTCAGCTGTGTTGGGCTCATTGAGTTTAGGAACCGGTCGAGGGGCGGTCTGTTGCGCGCCGTCGAAGGCTGTCGGCAGGTTGACTTCGGGCGCCGCGTCGAACACGGTCAGCGCCGTCCAGATCAGGGGTACGGTCAACAGCGCAGCCAAGACAGTCACATATCCGACGCGTCGCAAAGACGGGAGCAGGAAAAATCCGGCAGCAACCATCAACAAAACGACCGGGATGTAAATCCACGCAGGCATTTCACCGTACTGGGCCGCAGTGAAGATTTGGAAGGCAACGGTGATGATCGCGGCGACAACCAATAGCGCATCCACCCAGCGACGGTGGACCTGTATCATCCCCGCAGGGGGCCACCACCATAATTGACCGAATCCGCCACCGACCACAGCTCCCAGCGCCGGGGCCAACATGATGGCATAATAGGCATGGAAAATGCCCTCCACCGCGCTGAAGAAGACCAGGCAGGTCAGCAGCCAGCCGCCCCATAGCATTAAAGCTTTGTGCTCTGACGCCAGCGGAAGGCAGACGCGCGCTGCGAAAGCCACCAGCACCACACCCACTAACGCGAAGGGCAAAAGCCATGACATCTGCTTGGACAGCGGCGCGACAAAGAAACGCGCGAGGCCGGGAGAACCAGTTTCACGGCTGAAGGGCATGCCGCCATTGTTTCCGCCATCAGGCGGCCCATCAGGGCTGGCGTTGGGGCCGTCGCCCAGTGCACTGGCTGGCGTCCCCTGGTGTACGCCAGATAGAGGCTGCCCGTTTGGAGGGTTCTGTGGACGGAATCCCTGCACAGGTGGCTGAAAGTTGCTACCATCAGGATTATTGCCAGGAATCTGCCTGGCAGGTGCAGCGCCACCTTGCCCTCGATTCCCCCCGCTGCCGAAGATGCGTGACAGGCCATTGTGCCCGACGATCAGTTCCATGACGGTGTTATTCTCGCTTGAGCCAATGTAAGGACGCTGGTCGGCAGGGGTCAGATCCACAGCCACAGCCCAGGAGAGCGAAACCATCACTAAGATGGCAGTTGCCACGCCCAAATTGAATACTTTGCGAAACCATCTGGTTTTCGAGCCGAAGAAATACAATGCATAGAAAGCCGGTAATGGCAGGAAAGCTTGCAGCATCTTGATATTGAATCCCAACCCAACAATAAACGCGCCTAAGAACAACCAGCCCGCTTTGCCCGTTTCTGTGGCAGCAATGAAAGCCCAGGCCGCCAACAGCAGCGTGAAGACCAGCATGCCGTCCATGGTGTTATTGCGGTCGGTGGCAATGGCAACCGGCGTGACCACCAATACCAACGCGGCGACCAGTCCCGCCACTGCGCCCATATACATCTTGACCAGGTGATACAGCAACGGCACGCTGAACACACCTGCCAGGATGTTAGGCAGCGAGACGGTCCAGCCTTCCACGCCCAGCACAAAGGCAAAGGCAGCCTCGATCCACAAGCCCAGCGGTGGCTTGTCCACGGTGACTGATCCGCTGGGTTCGGCTGCGACAAAGAAAAAGTTGTGCCACGACTGCAACATGCTCTTCACCGCCGCGGTGTAGTAGGTGTTGCCATCGCCGATGGCGTCCAAGTTGGAGAGATGCAGTATCAGTGAAAGCAGCATGATGCCAACCACCAAGATATGCGCGGGTGTGATCCCTAACGCAATCTTGCGGGTCAGGAATGAGGGTGCGCTGGGAAGGGCCACGGTCGCCATATAGTATGCTCCTTAATTTTTGTCCGTTAATCTTTACCAATCGATTTATTCGCGCAGACCTGTCTTGAGTTTGCCAAAGGATTAGTGGATAATTTGTCCACATTGTAGGGAGAAGATGTTCAGATTTGGTTTAGAGGGAGTAAATTCGCGATTAATTTTTTAGCTTTTCTTGAACCGCCAAGCCTGCAAAGACCGCCAAGCTATTTCCAAAATCGCCAAGGGAGTTCCTTGGCGTCATCACAGTTTTCTTGGCGCTCTTGGTGACTTGGCGGTGAAAAATACCCCCGCTCTCTTAACCAAATCTGAATAACTTTCGTGTATGATAGAAATCATGAAAACTATCCTCGTGGTTGACGACAAAGCCAACGTACGCCAGCTTTTACAGGATTACCTAACCGAGCAGGGCTTCAAGGTCACGACCGCGACCAATGGACGCGAAGCGATTTACGAGGCGCGGCGCGCCAGGCCAGACCTGATCCTGCTCGATATCATGATGCCCGAAATGGACGGCTACGAGTTCCTACGCCAGTACCGGCAGGAGAAGAGTACGCCGGTCATTGTCATCACGGCGCGCGAAGAAGAGACCGACGCCGTGCTTGGCCTGGAGTTGGGTGCGGACGATTACGTCATCAAACCCTTTCGCATGCGGGAACTGGTCTCGCGGGTCAAAGCTGTCCTGCGCCGCGCGGAAGGTGCGGCAGAACCATCGAGGTCTTTGCAGGCAGGTGAGATCTTTCTGGATGAATCCATGCACATGGTGGAAGTGCGCGGCGAACCCGTACGTCTAACCCCAATGGAGTTTGGCTTATTGGCCTTATTGATGGCTGCGCCCGGGCGAGTTTTCACCCGCGAGCAAATTGTAGAGCACCTGTCCGCAAAGGGCTTTGCCGGGCTGGAACGCACGCTCAACGTCCACGTGCGCAACCTGCGCACGAAAATCGAAACCAACCCCGAGGAACCTGAATATATCGAGACGGTCTTTGGCGTTGGCTACCTTTTCCGCCCTGAAGTATGAAGCGCTCCTTGACCCTGAAACTGACCCTGGCCTTTTTGCTAGTTGCAGTCGCTGCAGCCGGGTTGGTGGCCTCGTTCGTGCGGTGGAGCAACCCCGAACGCTTGAACCAGTTGCTCCTCGAGCAGAACCGCGCCGAATTGAAAGCCGCCCTTATGGATTACTACACATCGAACGGCGATTGGCGAGGCGTCGAAGACTACCTACGATCCACTGGCAACCTGCCTCTTTTACCGCCCCCCCCCGAGGGCAATAACCCCCAACCACCACCCCAGGACCGTCGTGAGATGTTTGGCCTGACAGGTCCGAATGGGGTAGTCATCCTGCCACTCTTGCCAAATTTCCAACGCGGAGCGCAAGTACCCAAAAATGTGCTCCGCAACGGGGATCCAATCGAGATTGACGGGAAAATCGCGGGAACGATTCTTTCTCCGCCGGAGCCTGTAAACCTGAGCCGGGAAGAACAGGCCTACCTCGAACGCACCAACCAGGCGCTCTGGCTGGCGTCTGGCGTTGCGGTACTGGTAGCTTTGATCGTGGGCATACTCTTAGCCCGTAGCCTGACCTCCCCGGTACATGCCTTAACGCAGGCTGCGCAGCGCATGACGGCTGGCGAGTTGGAGCAACAGGTCAAGGTTTCCTCAAACGATGAAATCGGTCAACTGGCCCAGGCCTTCAACCAGATGAGCAACCAACTGGCCGAGAAGGACCGCCTGCGCCAGCAGATGACCGCCGACATCGCACACGAACTGCGCACCCCACTGACGGTCATTGCCGGTTATGCTGAGTCGATGAAAGAGGGCGTGCTTTATCCTACAGAAGATCGCTTAGCTCTCATTCATCATGAAATCGAACATTTGCAACGGCTGGTCGAGGATTTGCGCACGCTTTCGCGCGCCGATGCAGGTGAACTGGCTCTGAATCGCCAATCGATTTCGCCAACTGAACTGCTAAGTCAAGTAGCTGCTACTTATGGACATCAAGCTGAGCAAAAGCAGATCAAATTGAGTCTGAACGTCGAAAAAGATTTATCTAACATTTTTGTAGATGAGACCCGTCTGATGCAAGTACTGGGGAATCTTGTCAGCAATGCAATACGGCACACGCCGGAGGGGGGACAAATCAGTCTGTGCACTCGTAGTAATGAAAGCGGATGGGCCGCTCTCGAAGTTGCCGATACAGGTCCAGGTATTGCAGTCGAAGATGTACCGCATGTTTTCGAGCGTTTTTACCGGGCAGATGAGTCCCGCGCAGATTCAGATGGAGGCTCCGGCCTGGGATTAGCAATTGCAAAGGCCATTGTCGAGGCGCATGGGGGCAACATCGAGGTCGAATCAAGGCCGGGGGAAGGAACGGTGTTTACCGTTTATTTGTCTGTGGTCGATCATTAGCATATCTGCCAGCCAGATAATTCAATCCGTGGCCATCCGTATACTTATGGCTGAATCCTAAAGTACAGGGTTTGTCATGTCTTGAGTTTATTTCTGGTAGCCCGGATTACTTTAAGCATAAAGAATACACCCAATAACAATAGAAAAGGATCGATCCCAAATCGAGTTCGGTTATTCTCCCCAAGATCGAGCAAAATCCCAGTGGCGGAAACGAACAAAATATTCCAGAACATGAAAAGCACGAGGCCTGAATCCGGGCTGTGGATATTGGAGCGTCTAAGCCACAGATAAACGGGCGTCACCGTGACGACAATTAAAAAACCGAGCGCCAGCCCCCAGCCCAGATGGTCTGGCGAGAACGTATGCAAACGTTCGAACGATGATTCGTCTTTTTGCCATTGTCCGTAGAACAGGCGGTTCCACCAAGTATCCAAACTATCGATGGCTCCCCGGATATTGAGGGTGTGTTCGTAGTCACTGGCAGAATGAAGAAATATGTAAATTGAATAGGGGATTGTAGTGAGGTAATAACGAGGTGCGTGGATAATGATTCGCACCGAATCTTTCAAGAAACGCTCATCCGCATAGACATAGCTCAGATGATGCTGATTACGATACCCATTGGACATATTAATGTCATCGAGAAGAGGGATACCGGTAACCGGAGTATCAGGAAAAAATTGGAGATAAACATCTGGCGAGCGGTAAGGCGCGATAAGGGCCATTTCAGAAACCATCCCTTCTTTCACCCACCTTTTCCTCACCTCGCCCGGGATCCGGACGGTAACGGTTTTGAATACATTATGGCCGGCCCAGGTACTGGCGGTGAACGAATTATAGAGGATCCCGTTTTTAGCGTACCAGGCAAACACCAACAAGAAAGCCGGAACCAGCCAGAGCGCCTTACGACGATATCCCTTGAGTAGAAACGTAATAATCCCAAAGCAGCCCAGCAGCCAGACGAGGTGAAACAGGCTCCAGGTCAACGCGTTAGCGGCCAGCATCATTGAAAACAGGAGACCATCCACAGCGCGCTTCTTGTCCAAAAACCGAGCAAGGAATACTGCCGAAAGTGTCAACAAGATAGTGGTTGGGTAGCTGTAGAAAAAATAATTCTCGAAGACGACGGTCGCCGGGCTGAGGGCAAACCAGGCTGCCAGGACAGCTGAAAGATACTTGGGAAGATACAGCCGGATTCCAAGGAAGTAAATAGCCAGGGTCAGCAGAAAACCGCCTATTAAGAAAAAAACATGGAAGATTCCAGCATAGGTCGCAGGGAATAGCTGAAGACCAATCCCGGTCAGCAGATTCATCAAGGGCGGTTGCGTGTGCAAATAGAAGACACTGCGCCACAAATCATTCTTCAACAAATAAATATCGATGAAGTGCCAAGTTCTATTTATTGTGCCAGCATCAAAGCGAATACCCGCTTCGTTGTAGAGTACCCGGGAAATGATGAAAATTACCCCCAGAACAACCGGCACACCGAGGTTCTTGCAAAACCTATCCTTGAACATCCTTATTCGTTAAGCGGTTCCCTGAAATCGTATATCCCATCACGGATGGCCCATCGGCTGCCACATGAAGAACATTGAAGGTAATTTTTTTGTGATTCCAATGATGAGCGCTCACATTCCGGACATTTGAACCACTGAATCATGTCGCCATGGACTAACTCGCTTCTTACTCCACCCAGGCTTGCCCTCAAAAAAACGCTGGGCGTCAACTGCCATAACGGCCCGGTCCATTGAGCGAGTGCATCGAGAGCAACCAGTATATCGACTGGGACCAGCCGTTTGAGCAGACCCAGGCGAAAGTGTGAGACGGTCAACGTTTTTTCGACGCGAAAACCAACCTCTTGCAACCACGCACGCACAGCTTTCGGATGGAAATCGAAATTCAATTCCACGAATTCAACCGGTTCCAATGTGAAGGGACTCCAATCCTGTCTACCCAGCCAATAGCGTAAGATCGATTTGAGATTGAGTTTGCTCGCAAATTCCAAAATAAAAACAGATCCGGGTTGTAAAACATTCCGAATTTGGGAAAGCACCCTGGGCGCATCTGTCATGTGGTGCAGTGTACGGATCATCGTCGCGCCATCGAACAGGCCGTCCACAAAAGGTAGCCGATACACATCCGACGCAACGAAAACATAACGGTCAGACTTTCCTAAACGCGCCTGCGCTTGCTGCAATTGTGTCCTGGAATAATCAAGTAACACGACACGCTCAAAACCGGCATAACGTGACGTGTTTCGTCCCGCGCCAGCGCCCAATTCGAGCATGAGACGTCCGCTTTTAGGCAGCAAACGCTTTAGAGCGATGGCTTCGGTGCGATCTTCATATTCCCGACCACCCTGATCCCAGAAAGACGTCTGGTAATCGGAGCCTTCGTAGTTACAAACTGGGGGGGTGTTTTTTGATGCCATAAGAAAAGAGTCGGGCAATTATTGTACCCGACTCTTTATAAGCATATTAATTTACTTTCCGCTGAAACCACGCCCCATTCCGCGATATTCGAATCCCATCTTCTTCATCGTTGCAGGGTCATAGATATTTCGGCCATCAAAGATGACAGGGGACTTCAGCAATCTCTTGGTCTTTTCCAAGTCAAGTTGCTTAAATTCATTCCACTCAGTAATCACCATCAGAGCATCACAACCATCAGACATTGTGTAGGGATCTTCGAACATTTCCACCGCAGGAAGTATCGGGCGGGCTACATTCATCGCCACCGGGTCATACGCGCGGACTCTTGCGCCCGCTGCCGTCAACTCCTGAGCAATATCGATCGAGGGCGCATCGCGCATATCATCAGTACTGGGTTTGAAAGCTAAACCGAGCAAGCCAATTATCTTGCCCTTGACACCACCCGTCATGGCTTCGAGATGAGCAACGGCTTCCTTGCGACGTTCATAGTTCACATCCATGACGGTGTTCAGTATTCTGGGATCGAGTCCCTTTTCCTGGGCCATGTAAGCCAATGCCTGCACATCCTTGGGAAAACACGAACCACCCCAGCCCAGACCCGCATCCAGGAACATCGGACCAATGCGCTTGTCATAGCCCATACCGGCAGCCACTTCCTTTACGTCGGCACCAAGGGCCTCACAAATATCTGCAACCTCGTTAATGAAGGAAATCTTGGTTGCCAGGAAGGCATTGGAGGCATATTTGATCATCTCGGCTGTGCGTAGATCAGTGATGACGATTGGCGCACGCAACGGCAGATGCAGTTGGGCCACTTTTTCTGCGGCTTCTGGATGCAACGAACCAAGCACTGTGCGATGCGGATTCATGAAATCCCCGATGGCCGAACCCTCGCGCAGGAATTCCGGACACGAGACCACCCAGAAGTCGATTGGTTTGGATAAAGCAGCCCGTACTATATCGGCGACCCAGTCCCCGGTCCCGACCGGAACCGTGGATTTGTTGATGATAATCAACGGATCGGTCATGTTTTCCGCAATGGAGGTGGCGGCGGCGGCCACATACTGCAAGTCCGCTTCACCGTTTACGCCGGAGGGCGTCCCAACCGCAATAAAAGCAAATTCGGTCCCGGCCACTGCCTCTTTGTAGGAAGTCGTGAAAGATAGCCGCCCAGCTTTGACATTGCGTTCGACCAGCTCTTCAAGCCCAGGTTCATAAATAGGCATAATGCCCTTTTTCAGGTTTTCGATGCGCTCTTCGTTTACATCCAGCGCAATGACGCGATTTCCCAGGTCAGCAAAACAAGCACCAGTCACAAGACCAACATACCCGACGCCGACCACGCAGATTTGTTTCATTCGGATACCTCACAATACAAATTGTATTTTTCTGCACAAAGCAGACCGGCCTAATATACCACTGTATGGAATTTTTTTACCTCATCGCCCGCTACTTTTGTTTCGATTTCTCCAACGTACTCTCAACCAACTGGAACAACTGGGCCGCATCGTAAGGTTTGGACAAATATGCATCCACACCTGCATCGAGAGCCCGCTTGCGTTCTCTGGGCAAAGTATGAACCGTCAGAGCAATCATGGGGATGTGCGCAGTTTCCGGGTCTTCCCGAATACGCTGAGTTGCATCCCAGCCATCCATCTCCGGCAAGGCCATATCCATCAGGATCAGGTCGGGCTTCTGCTTGCGAGCCGCATCCACCCCATCCCGACCATTGACAGCCAAAAACGTATCGTAACCACCAAGTTCCAGGATGGTACGCACGAGTTCGTAATTATCCAGATTGTCCTCCACGACCAAGATGTGCCCTTTGCTCATGGTTACTCTCCTTTCTTAACTATACTACGGCTCTACGCATCCAGCAATAAGGCGCGGAATATGGCATAATGCCCCTATGCGACTGCTTTTCGTGGCCGACGGCCGCTCCCCCATCGCCATCAATTGGATGCGCTACTTCGTTGAACGTGAGGATGAAGTCCACCTCGCCTCCACCTTCGCCTGCAAACCTGAATTGGACTTAGCGGGACTGGATATCACCCCCGTAGCTTTCAGCGGGACCAAACGCCCCTCCCCTTCACCGGTCTCTCGCCCCGCATCTTCCAGGACTCTTGGCTTGCGTACTGCTATCAGGCACTATCTCGGCCCTCTGACCATCACCCGCTCCGCGCGCAAGCTGCGCACGGTCATTGAGCGCGTCAAACCGGACCTGGTGCACGCCATGCGCATCCCCTACGAAGGCATGCTGGCTGCGGACGCGTACAACGGCAGCCCGCTGCTGGTTTCGGTGTGGGGCAACGACTTCACCCTGCACGCACCGTCCACGTGGTTGATGGGACACTACACGCGCTGGACGATGCAAGTAGCCAATGCCTTGCACGCCGACTGCCAGCGCGACATTCGCCTGGCACAGGAATGGGGTTTTTCAACTAAGCGTCCAACCCTGGTCATCCCCGGCAACGGCGGTATCCGCACTGATATCTTCTTTTTACCTAAAAAACTTGTGGAAGAGCCTGTGGTCATCAACCCGCGCGGCTTCCGCGCCTATGTGCGTAATGATGTCTTTTTCAAGGCCATCCCGCTGGTGTTGAAAGAAATCCCCCAGGCGCGATTCTTGTGCGCCTCGATGGCCGGTGAACCGCAAGCGCTACAGTGGATCGGAGAACTCGGTATCGATCAGGCCGTGGAGTTACTCGCCCCCATGCCACACGCCCAAATGGCTGAATTCTATCGCCGCGCGGCTGCCCTGGTCTCGCCCAGCATCCACGATGGCACGCCCAATACCTTGCTGGAGGGCATGGCCTGCGGCTGTTTCCCAGTGGCTGGCGATTTAGAGTCCATCCGCGAGTGGATCACGGACGGGGAAAACGGCCTGCTGACGGATGCCACTGACCCACACAGGTTAGCGGAGTCCATCGTCAGGGCGCTGAAAAGCAAAGACCTGCGGGAACAGGCCGCAGGTCTGAATGCGAAGCGCATTACGGAAGGGGCAGAGTACAACGCCTGCATGGCACAGGCGTTATCCTTCTATCAAAGAATAATCCGCAATTCTTGATCAGGGCTACCCACGGGGTGCGCGCAGAGTATCCAGTCGATCCTTCAGTTCGATCCGGCGTGTATCGGCGGCATGGCGGATCTCACCCATGAAGTTCTGTCCGCGTTCACGCAGGTCTGCGCGCAATTCATCGCCCGATTCGGGGGCCAACAGCAAGGCAATCGTCGAGCCAACCAGAGCGCCGACAAAAACGCCAATCAGGAAGCCAAACATCTTTCGCATGGGATTCTCCTTAAGATGATAGGTTTTGAAATTGAATCTGCATCAAAATGGTAATCAAATGTGCTAAATCTATTATAGGCGAAAAAATACTTTTATGGAATAATAGAGCACATATCGCGCATATCCGTGAGGAATGCGACGGCAAGAGAGCGGACTCCAACATCTCCTGATGTTGGGAATCGCGAAACTATCCAAAGCCAACGCAAACGGCTCAACTCAGGGGGCAGGGCCAAAGCGGACTCTACCTTTACGGAGGGTACCATGTCTACCATTGCTCCAACTACTTTTACCGTGTCACAACGCAAGAAGGTGACCACACGCACGTTCCGTGAGAAAAGGGAACGCGGCGAACCCATCAGCATGCTGACCGCCTACGATTACCCCACCGCGCTGGCGATGGACCAGGCCGGGGTCGATTCGATCCTGGTCGGCGATTCGCTTGGCATGGTGGTGCTGGGCTATGAAAACACCCTGCCCGTTACGATGGAAGAGATGCTGCACCACTGCCGGGCCGTCGCGCGCGGCGCAAAACTGGCTTTACTGGTCGGCGATATGCCTTTTATGTCGTATCAAGTTTCTGCTGAAGAGGCTGTGCGAAACGCCGGCCGCTTCCTGCAACAGGGGAACATGGACGCAGTCAAACTGGAAGGCGGGCGCGAGCGCGCCGATGCCATCCGTGTGATCACCGGCGCGGGCATCCCGGTCATGGGACATCTTGGCCTGACGCCTCAATCTGTGCACCAGTTAGGAGGCTTTCGCGCGCAGGGCAAGACCGCCACTGCCGCCAAACGCCTGCTGGAAGATGCATTGTTGCTCGAAGAAGCGGGCTGTTTCAGCCTGGTGCTTGAATCTGTCCCTGCGCGGCTGGCGGAATTGGTCTCGCAGCGCCTACATATCCCCACCATCGGTATCGGCGCGGGCGTTGGTTGTGACGGGCAGGTGCTGGTCACACACGACCTGCTGGGGCTATTCGACCGCTTCACGCCCAAATTCGTCAAGAAATACGCCAGTTTCCATGCCGAGATGCAGCGCGCCTTCAGCGAATATATCGAGGATGTACAGACCAAAACCTTCCCGGCGGCAGAACACAGCGTCGATATGGCGGAGGATGAATGGCAAGCCCTGCTGAAAGATATCTAAAGCAGCCTGTTCTCATCGTTGGCACAGGCGCATTGGCCACACTGTTCGCAGCCCGTCTGAGCGCAGCTGGGTACCCGGTCACGATGCTGGGTAGTTGGGAAACCGGCCTGCATGCCTTACAAGAGAACGGCGCACGGCTGGTGGATACAAGCGGCGTGGAGAAAGCCTATCCCGTTGAGGCGACCAGGGACCCGGCGGACTGTCGTGGGGCGCGTTACGCGCTGGTGCTGGTCAAATCCTGGCAGACAGAACGCGTTGCCGGGCAACTGGCAGAGTGTCTGGCCGAAGACGGGCTTGCCCTGACGCTACAAAATGGGATGGGCAACCGCGAGCTTCTAGCCGGGACCCTAGGCTTGCAGCGCGTTGCCCTGGGTGTGACCACCACCGGAGCGACCCTGCTGGGTCCCGGGCTGGCACGTGCCGGTGGCGAGGGTGTCATTTCAATGGAGGCGCATTCACGTTTGGGACCGCTGGAGGTCGCTCTAACGGGAGCAGGCTTCAACGTCCAGGTGGTGAACGATGCGAACGCACTCATCTGGGGCAAACTGGTCGTCAACGCGGCCATCAATCCATTGACTGCGCTGCTACGTGTCCCCAATGGAGAATTGCTACAACGCCCGGCAGCACATTTGCTAATGCAGGTCCTGGCGCAGGAGACAGCGGCTGTTGCCACTGCGCAGGGCATCCATTTGCCTTTTGAAGATGCGGTTAGAGCTGCGGAAGATGTGGCTCGGAAAACAGCCAGCAACCACTCGTCCATGTTCCAGGATGTTCGTCGCGGTGCGCCGACAGAGATCGATGCCATCTGCGGAGCGATCACAAGGGCAGGAGAAAAACTGGGCGTGCCTACGCCCGTCAACCGGGTATGCTGGCACCTGACACGCGCTAGTTTGCCAGCAGTACAGCGCTCGCTATAAGCCTACATCCACGCTCCAAAATGACAGTAATAGTGTGAAATGTGGGATAAATGGTAAGATTAAGCAAACAATGCTTCATGGAGGCGCCATGCAAGGCTCTTTGTACAGATGGCTTTTCTTACCACTGCTATTCATACTTCTTCTAATCCCTGTCCCTACCGATGCGCAGGGACAGGCAGCTCTAGACACTTTGACCGTACAGCTATGGCCGGAGTTCGATCAACCAGCCATGTTGGTCATTTATGATTTCACCCTTACTGAAAGTACGTCCCTGCCGGTAGATGTCACCCTGCGTATTCCGACCGATGCAACTCTAATCGCAGTGGCCTACGCACCGACCGGAAATCTGCTCAATGTCCCTTATCAGGAGCCCTATGAGGAAGGCGGCTGGCAAGTTCTCACCTTAACGGTTGATACAGCCGCCGCCTACCATATTGAATATTATGCGCCGCTGACTCGCACAGACGCACAGCGGGAATACGTCTATCTTTGGCCAGGGGATTACGCAGTGGAGACCTTCAACGTAAGCGTCAAGGTTCCTGTCGATACGACTGAAATCACAACAGACCCACAGATGAGGAGCGTTGCACCAGAAGGCAGTGCTCAAACATCTCTCGAATGGGGAACTGCCAACCTGGAGGCAGGAGAACAATTACCCATTAAATTAACTTACACCAGAACCTCCGATCAGTTAAGCGTATCGAATCAGCCACTCGAAACCGGAGTAGTCGATGAAAGTACACGAGGACGTGTTTCCTTAAGCAATTACCTGCCATACATCTTGGGCGGGTTGGGCGTGTTGTTGATCGTTGGCGGTGGCATTTATTTCTGGCAAACCAGTCAGGGAAAATCCAAACCGCGCAAACGTCATCGTTCACGCGAGCAAGACGAAGAAGATGGCGAAAATATATACTGTCACCAGTGCGGGAAACGGGCGCAATCCGGTGACCGCTTCTGCCGCACCTGCGGTACACGCTTGCGACGTGAAACATCATAAGAACCACCCCACAATAATCAAAAATGTCCTCACCTGAGAGGACATTAATAAAAAATGTCTTTTCAAATCGGGGAGTGGGGTGTGTTCTCACTTCTCCCACCTTTTCACGAACTGCGTAAGTCCTAACAGTAAAAGCTATCGGGGGTAGTATAAGCAAACCTTTTCATAATCTATTACACATACTAATTTTCGTTATGACATTTAGGCTATGCTTCGATGACAGGTTGCACTTGGCACTCATTCACTTATCAATTACGCTATATGAGATGTATTAGACTATTTTTCGGGAGAATGTGAAAAATGTCACGAAAAACTTATGTCACTCTGCGGAAAGTCGTATTTACGACCGGTGTGATACTGGCCTTCCTGGGCATTGGTCTGGCTTTTGGAGCGCCCAACCAGAATGCACAGGCTGCAAAGCTGGCGCAGGAAGCAGCTACGCCCACACCGGGCCCGAGCATCGATCACAGCACTTTTGAGGTGTTAAAAGGCCCCTTTGAAACACCTCAGGCCGTGACAAAAACATGTTTAGCCTGCCACTCCAACGCAGGAAACCAGATCGTGCACACCACACACTGGACTTGGGAATTTGTCAACGAGACAACCGGTCAGGTGCTGGGAAAGAAAACGCTGATCAACAACTATTGCATCGGCATACAATCCAATGAGCCGCGTTGTACCAGTTGTCACATCGGGTACGGATGGACTGATAATTCATTTGACTTCTCCGCGCAGGAAAATATCGACTGCCTGGTCTGCCACGATACAACCGGGACCTACAAAAAATTCCCCACCGCTGCCGGCATGCCGGTGCTGGGGGAAGCCAGGGATTTCAAAGGCACGATCTTCGAACCGGTCGACCTGGGCTATGTAGCGTCAAACATCGGTAAGACTTCCATTGCCACCTGTGGCTCTTGTCACTTCTACGGCGGCGGCGGTGATGAAGTCAAACATGGCGATATGGACAGTTCTTTGGTAGATGTACCTCTCGAAGTAGATGTTCACATGTCCCCGGACGGCGGCAATTTCACCTGTACCACCTGCCACATTACCACAGAACACGATATCGCAGGCAGCCGCTACAGCATGGATTCCGAACAGTGGAAAGGATGCGAATCCTGCCACACCGAGGCGCCCCATCCACTGGCTATTTTGAACCAGCATGCGCAACGCGTCGCCTGTCAAACCTGCCATATTCCCGAATTTGCGCGCGGCGGCGTTGCTACCAAGATGACCTGGGACTGGTCACAGGCTGGTCGCCTGGTAGACGGAAAGCCCGTGGTTGAGAAAGACGCAGACGGACGTGTCATCTATGATGGGCAAAAAGGTTCGTTTGTCTGGGAAGAAAATGTCGTGCCTGAATATCTGTGGTTCAACGGTTCAGTGCAATACCTCCTGGCTGGCGACAAGATCGACCCGACAAGCACTGTAGTTATAAACCAGTTCCAGGGTAGCAAAGATGATCCCAACTCCTATATCTGGCCTGTAAAACGTTTTGAAGCCATTCAACCCTATGACAGCGGTTTTAATACGCTGGTTGTGCCACACCTGTTCCCCACCAGCGAAGAAGACTCCACAGCTTATTGGAAATTCTATGACTGGTCTCTGGCCATTCCGGCCGGCATGGAATACGCCGGGTTACCGTACAGCGGTCAGTATGACTGGGTTGAGTCCGTCATGTACTGGCCTACCACTCACATGGTTGCCCCGGCATCAGACTCCTTGCAGTGCCGCGACTGCCATACGCCAACAGACGGGCGGCTTGATTTTGCAGCCCTGGGCTATGGCCAAGAGGATGTCAATCGCCTGACCAATTTCCCGCCCGTGCTGACCATCGAATTGGACAACGCACCCGAAAACTCACCAGAGGTCTGCAAAGAATGTCATGACAAGCAACATGAGATCTGGGCACAGAGTGTCCACAGCACCAATAGCGTAGGGTGTGTATCCTGCCACACCTTGGAAGGCGACCAACCACATCCGCTTTCCCCATACACATCATCACGTTCAGCAGACGTATGTGGCGCCTGTCACTTGAATGAACTGCGTGATTGGGAAAACAGCCATCATGGTGAGATTGGCCTTACCTGCGCCACCTGCCATGAGCCGCATGCTCAAATTCAGCGAGTGATTGGGGAAAATAAGACCGCCTGCGAATCCTGTCACCGCGAGGAGGTAGCTCAATCACAAAACGGAACGCACCATGTAGCCGGTTTTGATTGCCTTGTCTGCCACAAGAATACAGACTTGGATACAGGTCATACCTTTGAAATCGGCCTTGACACTTGCTTGAAGTGCCATGGAAAGAATGTTCATGCAGATAACGCGCTCGTCCGGGCCGGTCTTGTCGTGAGCCTGGAGGAAGCCGCCAAGACAGGAGAATTTCCCGAGCCAGTGGTCGAAGTAGTAGAAGAAACAGGCACGGGAATCGGTCTACCAGACTGGTTCATGATCTTGCTTGGAATCCTCCTTGGAGGTGGCACATACTGGCTGCTTTCCACGCGCAGGCTGGGAGAATCGGAACCAGAATCTGAAAGCGAAGACAAAGATGAAGGTGAGCAAGAATAACGGTTGCTAAAAGCAGGCAGCGTCTCATCAATGGACGCTGCCTCTCTAAGCAAGTATCGTTTGGAGGTATGAAGATGACCAAGAAACCAGATAGCATGGAGAAAACTGACAAGAACGTCTCCAGGCGAGATTTTTTGAAGGTTGCCGGCGCAATGACCGGGGCTGCAGCCCTGACTCAAGTGGTGAACCTGGGAAAAACTGGTAGCCAGGCGCAAGGTGAACACGGCGCAGGAGAAGGCCCCCGCTGGGGAATGTTGATAGACATTAATAAATGTATCGGTTGTAATTACTGCACGTATGCCTGTCAGGCAGTCAACAACTTACAGGATGAGATGATCTACAATACGGTCACAACTGAGACCACACGAACAGGCGTAGAATTCTTCCTTTCCCGACCGTGCATGCATTGCGACGATGCGCCCTGTGTGCACGTTTGCCCAGTAAAAGCGACTTATGTACGACCTGACGGCATTGTCACAATGGACTACGACCTCTGCATTGGCTGCCGCTATTGCGAAATTGCTTGTCCATACGATGTGCGCGTTTTTAATTGGAAGAAACATACGGAACTCAGCCCACGCGTGCCGGAATACGGCGTACCTGAAGTCCCCCCCCGTCCACGTGGTGTGATGGAAAAATGTACCTTCTGTCAACACCGTATTGACCCGGGCGTGGAACGCGGCCTGACCCCGGGCGTTGACCCGCAGGCCACCCCGGCTTGCGTGATTGCCTGTCCCACCGAGGCACGCATTTTTGGAGACATCAACGATCCGGAAAGCCCCATCTCCAAGGCTTTAAGTGAAACCACGGTGACCATCCGCCTGCGCGAGGAGTTGAGTACAGCGCCTAAAGTGTATTACATCCCGCCGCAGGAAACATCGAACAATCAAGCTGCTGAGGGAGGCTAAGATGGAATCTATTATCAAACCGCTGACCATGCGCATGGGCAAAAAGGAAGTGGATATCTTTCCTCTCTGGATCGCCTTTTTGATTGTTGGCATCCTGTTTGGCCTGGTTGGCGCTTACGAAGTTTTTTCCAAAGGTTTGCAGGTAACCGGTCTTTCCAATCAGGTACCCTGGGGGCTGTGGATCACAATCGACCTCTCTGCCATTGCTCTGGGGGGCAGCGCCTTCACATTCGGTGTGATCGTCTACCTGCTCAGGATAAAACGCATGGAGGTTGTCGGGAAACTGGCCGTTTTGCTGGGTTTCCTGGGCTATTCCACTGCCGGCATGGTGCTGCTCTTTGATCTGGGTCAGCCGCTGCGTTTCTGGCATCCGGTTGTTTTCTGGCAGACGCATTCCCTGCTGTGGGAAATTACCATGTGTGTGGTGCTCTATCTGACCGTTTTGATGGCGGAATTGTTACCCATTGTGCTGGAACACCCGGCCTTCAGCAAACATCCCTGGTTGGAGCGCTTCCCCATCCTGCGCAAAGCTTCCAACGGGTTGAACTGGCTGGCCCATCGCCTTCACAGCTATGGCCCGGCTTTGGCCGTTATCGGTCTAACGCTCTCCCTGTTGCACCAGGCGTCACTGGGCGCCACCTATTCCGTCCTCTCCGGGCGCGGGCTATGGTTCAATCAGAGCGCGCCGGTACAGTTTGTGCTCTCGGCCATGGGTGGCGGGACGGCCCTGCTCTTCTTCCTGGGCGTGATCGTGTTTCGCATCATGCGCCCCGGGCTGGTCAAAGACGATGTCCTGTATGATGTGGCCCGGATTGCTGGCGGTATCATCCTGCTGTGCATCTACATCCGCATCTGGGATTGGGCTGTCACGAACTACTACAGTTTCGATATTGAAGTAGCCTTACAAACTGAAATGCTGAACTCGATCTCGCCGTATTCGACTTCGTTCTGGATAGGGCAGGTTCTGTTTGCGTTGATTCCCGGCACCATTTTGCTGCTGGCAAAGCGCGTTCGCAACTTCCGCATCCTGATGGCTGCCGCCGTTTTACCAGTATTTTGCACCGTGCTGGTACGCTGGAACTATAACTTCTCTGGCCTGATTGCTTCGATCACATATGATCCATTTACGCCGACAGTCGTGCTCAATTCCTACGTACCCACCTGGCAGGAGTGGTCCGTGGCTTCCCTGGTAATTTCGTACTGGCTGCTAAGTTTTAGCCTGGCAGCACGGTACCTGCCGTTTATTTCCAGGCCACATCATGCACATCCGGCAGAAGGGTAAAGATCGAATAAATTAGTTTTATTGGAATGCAAAACCCCGGCTCCAAAACACAGAAACCGGGGTTTTCTATTTGATATTGCAGTGAGAATTTATTGTTGTGGCGCGCCAGCATCGATCCACTGGATCACTAATTCCAACTCTTCGGCAGAGAACGTGGCGAAGTGCGCTCCACTCTGCACCCGGACCAGCTCACTGCCGGCGACATCTCCTGCGACAATGACAACTCCATTGTCGCCGCCTTTCATGGTATCCGCGTAGGTAGATAGATTCAGTCCGGCTGAAGCTGTTTCCCCATGACAGGCTGTACATTTGGCTGCAAACAGCGGGCCGATGTTGGCATCGTAGGTCGGGTCGCCCACAACTGGCGCAGGTGTCGGCGCAACCGGCTGTGGAGGCAATTGGTCCTTCAAGATCTCGCGCAGCGCAGGCGCATCGAAACCGGCATACGTGTAAACGCTGCCATGACAGGCGCTATTCGAACAAAAGGATGTATCGCTGGTGCCACCCAGGTCGTCAGTAGTGTGACAATTGGCGCAGGTGGCATCGAAAGCCTGATTGTGCAAACTGATCCAGTTGGGATTGAGGTGTGATTCGGGCTCAGGCTCACGACTGATCTCGATGTTGGCCACGAAATCCTGTTCACTGGCCACGACCGGGATGGAGTGGCACAGGTTGCATTCCAGGCGGATGGCCTGCTGTTCGTCATCGAGATGTTTCCCGTCATGACAACGGAAGCAGCCCGGAGAGTAGGTATGACCGATATTGTTTGGGTGCGTGGTCCAGTCCACTTTCTGATCCAAAAAGACCGTTCGGTCATAAATATCCCTGAGAGTCTGCACAGCGGCGCTGATCTGCTCCCCATGACCTGGATAATAATCCGTGTTTTTATAATATGCCTCGATCGCATCCATGGCCGTCATCGCTTCATCACGCGAGGCGTAAGAAGCAGAAAGCGCATCAACAGCCCGCCTGCGGATGCCAGGGATGTCTGGACTGATCAAACCACGCGCCATAGCGCTGTCTACTGATTCTGCCGGGGGTTGGAAATTATGCGAGACACGATTGTGACAGGTCGTGCACTCCATCTTTTCCAACTGGTTCTCGTCCAGGCTGGTGGGATCAAAATCCGATTCAATATCCATGTATTCGGTAAATGTGCCATCCTCATTTTCCACTCGCACGTACGGGATATCCTGGTTTTCTGGATCACCAGAATAGTAGTAGACCGGGTTAACAATATGCCAGTGGATCCCCTTGCCAAGCCCTTCTCGCTTGGTGCCGCCTCCCGTTTTCAAGATCAGGTAAATATCATAGGATGTATTCGGAATATCATCTTTGAAACGGGTAATCGTCCGCAAACTATCATCGGAAAAGGCTTCAGGCAGGTGACATTTTTCACAGGTCAAGATGTCAGGTTTCGTGCGCGTAGCGCGAATCGGAAACTCATAGACGTGAAAGACCATGGAATACAGCTCATACACATCTTCGGTCTTGCGCGCCAATTGTTCACCCACGAAGGCGCGCCCAATATGGCATTCGGTGCAATATACGTTGGCATGCGGGGAAATCTTGTACGTTGCATCTTGCGGCGGCATAGTGTGACAGGTGGTACCACAAAACTGGGGCGAATTGGTGTATTCCCAGGCGTATGCCCCCCCGGAAAGAACTAAAATCAACACCACCCCCAAAATTGCATAAGGCAAAACGACCAGCCAACGCGGCGTGCCCGGCGCTGGGGAAAATATCTTTTTTACTCTCTCTTTAAATCGCATTTGCATTTCTCCAGAATAGGGGTGACAGTTATCTTCCTTTCATATTGTACAAATTTTACTCTCATTATACAAAAAAGCAAATCCAGAATAACCATAGCGGAAGCTTCTGCATCCGCTATGGTTATCTCTATTTTCATCCCCCCTGCTAAACTTATGGGCGAGTGTAACCACCCACGTTGCCGCCCAGATCTGTGATCGAGTCGATCAGGATTTGAGCAACGAACTTGCCATTGTGCACAAAGGCGCCCGGATCCTTCTGGTAGTACTGGTAGTTGTAGGCGGCCTTGAGGGAGATCGCATCGAAAGCGGTAAAGTTCTCCCCAGCTTCGTCGAACCAGTACGGATAGGCGCTGCCATTGTAGACAGCCTTTTTGCCCTGCGCTTCGGTGTAAGTCTGGATTTCAGCATACAGAGCCTCGGCCAGGCCATCCAAGTCGCCCTTGACACCTTCTGCTGTGTCGCCATCACCATCGTAGTCAGGCGCGCTCAAGCGAATAGCTTCCACTTCTTGACCGGCATGGCAGCCCGCACAGGCTTCGACCTTAGGCTCGAGACCGTGTACATCATGGCAGTCCTGGCACTTATTGAGCGGGTGAGCTTCGAAGTAGCCAACATATTCCTTGCCATCGTACATGTAAGCGCCCTGGGCGTCTGCGCCGAAGAGCGTAGCACCTGCCGCAAAGTAGTGCACGTTACGGAAGTTGAAAGCACCACGAGCGATTGCCGCATCCACAGACACCTTGGACTCACGACCCTGGTGGCAGAGCAAGCACAGGTTACCGTCATTGGCGACAAAATTGCCATCGGCATCCTTGCCACCGAAAGAAACTTCAGCGCCGGAGGGGAACTTGACCGAAGCAACAGTGTAGCGCTCAGGCCAGGCTTCCTCGTTATGGCAGGTAGAGCACAGGAAACCATTGGCGGTCTCGTTAGAGATGTTGGCGCCTTCTTTGATAAACTGAGGCAGGCCGCTGTCGCTATGGCAACGAGCACAAGAGCCGGGAACCTCGCCATCTGCATCCCAGTGGCGGAAGGCTTCGGTATCGCCAGCAAAGTGTCCAGCGTCTTCACGCGCCAAGCCGCTCGTGTCGCCACCCAGGTCTTCGATCGAATCATAGAGTAACTGGATGGCATACTTGCCACCATGCGCAAACTTGCCAGGATCCTTGTAAGCCATCTGGTAGTTATAAGCCGCCTTGAGCAGGCGCGGGGTCCAGTTGGCATAGGCGCTACCGTCAGCACCCAGGAAGTACGGGTAGGTAGCTGCATCATAGCTGATCTCAGCACCAGCGGTATCGGCTGCGTAGGCTTGAATAGCAGCAAAGAGTGCTTCCTGCAGGCCTTCGATCTCGTAGTATACGCCTTCTTCTGTGTCACCATCGCCATCGTAGTCAGAAGTAGACGAAACCATGCGCACGTTCTTCAGGTCTTCTACAGAGGCAACACCTTCATGGCAACCAGCGCAGGTTTCCACCTTGACTTCGAGCGTGTGCGGGTCATGGCAGCCGGTACAGCTAGCGATGCCCTCTACATGGCGGAATTTACCGTCGTAGCTCTTGCCATCGTACTGGTAGCCGCCCATGGCAACGCCACCATACAGGGTGGCTGCAGCCGGGTAGTAATGGATATTGCTAAAACCAAAAGCGCGGTCGTCCACTGGAGCCGGTACGGCATCAGGAGCATCGGTCGCATTGTAATCAGCGATTTTTTGATCCACGCTAACTTTGGACTCGCGACCCTGGTGGCATTCCATACAGCGGCTGTCATCGCCAGCGCTGACGGTCACGCCCGAGGGGAAAGTCACATCGGTCTTGGTCAGGGTAACGGGATTGTGACAGGCCACGCACTGAATGCCAAAGACGTCCTTGGCTGGTACCGCGGCGTCCACTGCACTAACTGCGGAGCCATCTGCACCCAGGAAGTCCTGGTAGCCTTGCGTGCTGTGACACTTGGCGCAGGAGGTCGGCACTTCGGCAGGATCATCTTCATCCCAGTGACGGAAGGGTTCGGTATCCGAAGCATTGTGCGCAGATCCCTCCCAGGCGGTCAAGTAGGGCACCTCGACCTCCGGCTCCATCATGGGCTCTTCAGTCGGCTCGACCGGGGCCTCGGTCGGCGCTGGGGTTTCGCCAGGACCGCAGGCCGCGATGACGACCGCCACCACGATGAGCGTTCCCAGCAAAATGAGCATTCTCTTGATAGACATAGGTTGCATTCTCCTTAAAATTGGGTTAGGTGATTCTTGTAAAGGTTCTGTTTATGTGGTCAAGTGCCTCCTTTCAAGGAACACGAATGTAACCCTACTAAGATTGGGGGGTTTACACCAATTTATAATTCCAAACAACATTAAAAGCAAGTTAAATTGGGCTGAACAGCGCGTGACAAACGTCACAATTAGGTTTTTTTACACATTTTTTACTTCACACAAGGCTAAATAGTTATGACATCCGTCACCCATTGGATATGATAACCCAAACGAGGGAAAACAAACGATACCATGTACAATCATCTTAATAGGTTCCCAAATACCCATGGATCAACTCACCTTTCTGGTTTTCTTTATCTACGGGCTGGCGTTCTTCGGCATGGGCATCACCATGGCGCTCGAATCCGGGCGCTCGCCTGCTCTGGCAGAAGCACGCGTGTTGCGTCCTTTGGCCGCGTTCGGCCTGATTCACGGTACACATGAATGGATGGAGTCCTATCTCATTCAGGCTAGGTCTTTTGGTACACCTTTGCCAGATTGGTTGCCCTGGTTGCGCCTAGTCTTTCTGGTGGCTTCATTTACATCCCTGTTCTTGTATGGGGTTCAAATGCTCCTGCTGGTTTCCCCTTACAACCCTCGAAAACGCATATTTCGCTTCAGTGTTTTTGGTGCGTATGCCCTGTTCATCGTCATCAGCATAATGGGTACTTATAGCAAGGCTCCCATTTCAACCATCGACATGTTGGATGGACTGGCGCGATACTTGTTAGCAGTCCCGGCAGCCATGCTGGCCGCGCTGGCGCTGCGCGCCCAAGCGCTAGGAATGTTTCACAATAAGCGCACACGCCTGGGTACCAGTCTCGCAATCGCTTCCTTTTGGTTTGCTATTTACACCCTGACCCAATTCTTCGTACATCCGATGGACATGTTCCCGGCGCGCTATGTAAATGAAGATACTTTCTTACTGCATATGGGTTTCCCAATACAATTAATCCGAACCATCACGGCAGTCATGATTACTTACGGTCTATTGCGCGCCACTCAATATATGGAAGAAGAACGCAAGACTGAGTTGTTCGCAGCACAGCGATCCCGTCTCGAGGCGCTGGAACAACAAGAGGAAATCCGGCGCGAACTTCTGCGTCACACTGTCCAGGCACAAGAGGACGAGCGGACGCGCATCGCCCGTGAACTGCATGATGAGACTTCGCAAATCCTGACAGCCTTTACACTGGAACTCGCAACACTGCGCGAGCTTGCCAAGCGCAGGCCACAAGTGAAAACCATAGTAGACAGATTGCAAGAACACAGCCACCAGATGTCGCAGGGTCTTTACAACATGGTTCACGAGCTAAGGCCTGCCCAACTGGACGATCTTGGCCTTGTACCGGCCATAAAATCTTTGTTGGAAAATGAATTTTATCCGAAAGGAATGAAAGTCGTTTTCCAAGTGACCGGAGCACAAAAAAGACTCGACTCGCTGATCGAAACTGTGTTGTACCGTGTGACGCAAGAGGCGCTCACCAACGTAAACCGCCATGCGGAAACTAATCAGGCTATCGTGCGTCTGGATTATGCTCCAACAAAGGTCACGCTGGGGGTGTTGGACTCAGGCAGAGGCTTCGACCCGGACGAACCACTCCGACCGCCGCGCGGTTGGGGCTTGGAGGGTATGCGCGAACGGGTCGAAGCGGTCGGTGGTCAATTGATCCTGTATTCCGCACCTGAACACGGGACAACCGTTGAGGTTGTCATCCCAATGGAAGAAGGAGAGTAATTTTATGGACATTATCAAACTCATGCTGGTCGACGACCACGATGTGGTGCGTACCGGCCTATGTTCATTCCTGGAGACTCAACCCGGTTTCGAGGTGATTGCAGAGGCGAAGAACGGTCTACAAGCGCTGGAGAAAGCCAAGGAAATGCTGCCAGACATTGTGTTGATGGACATCACCATGCCAGATATGGACGGCATAGAAGCCACTTTGCAATTCAAGAAGTTTTACCCCGATTGCCAAATCCTTGTGCTGACTGTACACGCCGATAAACAATACTTTATGAAAATGTTGGAAGCAGGAGCTTCCGGGTATATTACCAAGCAAGCCGCGGCGGATGAGTTGGTTTCCGCCATCAAAGCAGTGGCAGCCGGACACGTCTACCTACAGCCTGCATTGGCACGCTGGTTGCTGGAAGATTACCAACAGATGGCAAAAGGCGTCACGCTCCCCACTGCTGATGAAACCAGTGAAAGGGACAAGGACGCTATCGGCCTGGACATTTTAAGTAAGCGAGAGCGTCAGGTGCTGGAATTGGTGGGAGAAGGGCTCAACAACCACGACATTGGCAAGAAACTTGGCCTCAGCCCGAAGACCATTGCCCGGCATCGAGAACGAGTCATGAAAAAGCTCAACATGCATTCCCGCACAGAGTTGGTCAAGTTCGCCATCCGAACAGGGTTGATCTCGTTGGAATGAGTCAAATTATAGAATAATATTAGGCTCTGAGCACTGCTGAAAACGCTCAGAGCTTTTTTTATCGGTATTGGGACAAATTTGGGTAAATTTCATGACATCTATCTTGTCCCTTCTCAGCCTGTATTAATCTATATGTGTAAAATGAAAATGCAGACAAATTAACCATTTTGTTGTTACTCTTTTCTGGAGGTATCGGAATGCAGCGAACTAAATTTATCTTGGGTGGCCTGCTCATTCTGGCAGCAGTCGTTTACCTGATTGTTTCGTCCACACAGGCCAGCGCAGAATATTTTATGACGATTGACGAACTCAAAGCCGAAGGTTCGGCTGTAGTTGGCAAAAGCTTGCGCGCTTCTGGTGCTGTGATCGGCGACTCGATCCAATATGACCCGGAGACCCTGACCCTTTCCTTTGACGTTGCGCATGTACCGGGCGATAATGCCGACATCGAAGCGCAAGGCGGATTGGCGTTTGTACTGCACGAAGCTGTCACGGACCCGACACGCGCACGTATGCAGGTGATCTACGTGGGCCCCAAGCCTGACCTGTTGCGCGACGAAGCCCAGGCTATCATGACCGGCCACATGGGAGAAGACGGCATCTTCTACGCGGACGAATTGCTGCTCAAATGCCCAACTAAATATGAAGAGGCGGTACCTGAACAGAGCGAAGGCTAAGTAAACACAAACCTGACAGATCTTACCCTTCCACTTCGTTACGAGGTGTTTCGAAAAGACCTGTCAGGTTTTGATTGTTCCTGGAGAAAATATGCTTGCAGATTTTGGTTTTGGCGTTTTAATCGTAACTTTTGTAGTAGCGCTTTATAGCGTCGTTGCTGCCATGATCGGTGAAAGAAAGCAGTCCGCACAAATGGTGGAAAGTGCCCGACGCGCTCAATTGCTCACTTTCCCCTTACTATCCCTGGCAGCAGGGGTCTTGATCTACCTGCTGGTCAACGATCATTTCGATGTGTCTTTTGTGTATGAAGTGACCAGCCGTAGCATGCCAGCTTACCTCAAAGTCACTGCCTGGTGGGGCGGACAGGCCGGTTCCCTGCTCTTCTGGGCCTGGTTGCTTTCAGCCTTCACCTCCGCGGTCACCCTGCGCAAATGGGAACGTGACCGCGAATTCCTGCCCTGGGTGATCGTGGTTTCATCCGTTACGTTGGCTTTTTTCCTGTCGTTGAATATCTTTTTCAATGAGAACCCCTTTGCCCGCTTCTATCAGACCATTGACGGTGTCCAGGCTTACAACTTCAGGCCAGCCGGTGGAATGCCCATCACCCCGCAAGATGGTCAGGGACTCAACCCGCTGCTACGGCACCCTGGCATGATCATCCACCCGCCCATGCTGTATCTGGGCTTTGTCTCCTTTGTGATTCCCTTTGCCTTCGCTATCGCTGCCCTGGTCACTGGCCGCACCGATGATCGCTGGACGCGCATCACCCGCCGCTGGACGCTGTGGGCCTGGTTATTCCTCTCGCTGGGACTGGTGCTGGGCGGGCGCTGGGCATATGATGTGCTCGGTTGGGGAGGCTACTGGGGCTGGGACCCGGTTGAGATTGCGGCCTTCATGCCCTGGCTGACCGGCACCGCCTTCCTGCACTCGGTCATGATCCAGGAGCACAAAGGTATGCTCAAGCATTGGAACATGCTCTTAATAATTCTAACTTATTCGCTGGTTATCTTTGGCACCTTCCTGACCCGCTCCGGAGTGCTCTCGTCTGTGCACGCCTTTGCCCAAAGCGCCATCGGGCCGATGTTCTTCGGCTTCATCGGCCTGACCTTTATCACATCCATAGCGTTGCTAATCTGGCGCTGGCCGGAACTGAAATCAGAAACCGAAATGAAGTCCATGATCTCGCGCGAAGCCTTCTTCCTGCTCAACAATCTGCTTTTCCTGAGTGTGCTGGTAGTCTGCTTTGTAGGCGTAATTTACCCTCTTGCTTCAGAACTCTTCATTGGTCAAAAAGTGACCGTTGGCCCGCCTTATTATGAGCGCGCCAACGGGCCCATCTTCGGTGCGATGATGGCGCTGATGGGCATCGCTCCGCTTTCGGCCTGGGGCAAGTCAACGGCTATGACCCTTGGACGCGCCATCTGGAAACCGACCATCCCAGCGCTGTTCGTCCCTATGCTGGCATATCTGGCAGGTTACAGACAAGTGGTAGCTTTAATCGGTTTCTTTCTGGTGGCCTTTGTCGTTTCGGTCACACTCTACGACACCTTCCGCAGCGCCCGCGCCCGCCAGCGCGCGCAAAAAGAAAACTTCTTCACCGCCCTGGCGCGGCTGGCCGGCCGCAACCGCCGTCGCTATGGCGGCTACCTCATCCACATCAGCATGATGTTGATGGCGATCGGCATCCTAGGTATCGAAATCTTCCAGACCGAAACCCAGGGCACCCTTGCCCAGGGAGAATCACTACAACTGGCTGGCTACACAGTTGAGTATGAGGAAGTCGCTACGTGGCCAGACGAGGGCGCTGGCGTACAATACACCCGTGCAGTGGTCGATGTTTCCAAAGACGGTGAATACATCGGCCAACTTTATCCGCGCATTGACTTTTATTTCGACTCACAGCAGGCCATGACCATCCCCGGTCAGCGCAGCACGTTGCAAGACGACCTGTACATCTTGCTGGTGGACTGGCAGCCTGTCTCGTCCGTGGGCGCAACCTTTAAGATCTATCACAACCCGCTGGTCAATTGGCTGTGGGTGGGCAGTCTCGTCTTTATCGTTGGCATGCTCTTCGCTGCCTGGCCGGACAAAGACCCCAGCCTGCGTCCCGTGCGGGTGAACAAACGCGCAGTGGAACCCAGCGCAGCGGATTAACTGGAAATGACGATGAAAAGGCTCCTCTGGATTGCAACTCTCATCCTCGTTCTTTCCTGGCTGACAGTTGCTACCGTTTATGCGCAGGGTTCCACCCCCACAGATGACGCGGTCAATGCCATCGCCAAACAGATGTATTGCCCGGTCTGCGAGAACACACCCCTGGACGTGTGCCCCACGACAGCTTGTAAGGAATGGCGTGAAGAGATACGCAGCATGCTGGCAGACGGCAAAAGCGAAGCGGAGATTAAACAGCATTTTGTTGATTATTATGGCGCGCGCGTGCTCGCCGAACCGCCTCGCACCGGTTTAAATTGGCTGCTATACGTATTGCCGCCGATCGCTATCGTAGCAGGGGCTTTCGTGCTCTTTCGAGCGCTCAGAACCTGGAGCCAAGCATCTACATCATCCCTGCAGGGGACAACGGGAGCAGGTGTGGGTGAGAACGAGGCGGCGTCCCCATCCGACGATGAGTACATCGCACGTATGGAAGAAGAACTTAAGAAAAGAAATTAATCCCCTCACCCTACCCCTCTCCCAGGGGGGAGAGGGGACAAAGGTGAAGGTAGGAGAACGTCATGACCGAAGAGCAAACCACCACGACGCCCGCGCCCAAGCGCGGCGTCCGCTTGTCAACGCAGATCATCATCTGGGTTGTGCTGATGGCCTTGCTGGTGCTGGTAGGGCTGGGGCTGAAAAAAGCACAAAACCCGATCATCAGCATCGGCTCAGAAATCCCCAACTTTCCGCTGACCATGTTCGAGGGGTATTCCTACCAGGGCGCTTCCGAAGTCAATATTTCAGACTTGCAAGGCAAGGTAGTGGTAATTAACTTCTGGGCTTCCTGGTGCAAACCCTGTGAGCAGGAAGCCGCCGAACTCGAAGAAGCCTGGCGCTTCTACGAAGCAGATGGCGAAGTGGTCTTTCTGGGCATCGCCTGGACGGACACTCCTGACAATGCGAAATCTTATTTAGAGCGTTTCGACATCACCTATCCTAACGGTCCCGATCTGGGTTCGCGCATTTCGTCCATTTTCAACCGCAACCTGGGTGTGCCGGAAACCTATTTCATCGGTCGAGACGGTGTGCTACGCAGCATTAAGATCGGGCCTTTCACTTCAGTACAGGAAATACACGCCACGATTAATCCGCTCTTAGCAGATAACTACCCCGCAGGGGAATGAGATACAGATGGATATTGGAGCAATCTTTTTTATACTAGCAGTCGTCACCCTGGTAGGGATGTACGTAAGTCAGCCATATATTCAACGCCGTGGCCGCCATGCCATGCAAGAAGACCGCGAATATTCCTCTTTAATGGCTGAATATGACCGCGCCGTCAATACGCTGCAGGAACTTGATTTCGACAATGCACTGGGCAAAATCCCGGCAGAGGATTACCCTCGCCAGCGCACGGAACTGCTGGCGAAAGGCACTGATCTGCTGCGCAAGCTGGATGCCCTCACCCCCGTCCCCTCTACCCTTTCGGGCACACGTCCCAGTGGGAGAGGGGGGCGGAGTGAGGGCAAAGATGCCGAGAGCCGTATGGAAGCCGCCGTAGCTTCCCGGCGCGCAGACGCATCTGCTCAAAGAGCGGCCACCGTGCTCGACGATGATGAGTTGGAATCGATGTTAGCCGCCCGCCGCAAGACCCGCAAGGAAAAATCGGCCGGTTTTTGCCCCAAGTGCGGCAAGCCCATCCTGGTCTCCGACCGTTTCTGCCCCTCTTGTGGGAAAGCGATCAATTAGACTTTGGATCTTAGACTTTAGACCTTCGGCATAAAAGTTTAGAAATCCAAGGTCTAATGTCTCTAATCTCTTCGAGGAATGCATGAATTTTCGTTCAACCCTGTTCGTTGCAATTATTGTTCTATTGCTCACCGCCTGCAACATGACTCTAGCGCAGGACGTCACCCCACCGCCGGGCGCTGTACAGCCAGCACAGGAACAGCCTATACAAGGACCAGTCTTCCCGGCCCAGGCTCCCGACCTGCAAAACGGCGCGGCCATCTATACCGAAAAATGCGCCGCCTGTCACGGTGAAAGCGGACAGGCTGACGGCGTGATGAGCGAGCAACTTGCTGCGCAGGGCGTCACGGTTCCTGCGCTTGGCTCAACCGAGGTTGCAGGGAGAGCCACTCCTGCCAGTTGGTTCCTGACAGTCACGCTCGGTAACATGGAAAAACTCATGCCGCCCTTCAATAGCCTGAGCGACCAGGAACGCTGGGACGTGGTGGCCTATGCTCAATCCCTGAGCACTACACCCGACCAGATCAGCCAGGGTAAGGAGTTCTTCAGCAAGAATTGTGTGAATTGTCCGACCGACTTCTTTTCCGACCAGGAAGCAATGGCTGCCCTTTCAACCGACGATTTGGTCAGCATGTTGGCACAGGGCGGTGAAGGACTGCCCGACCTGGCTGGGACGCTTTCACAAGACGAACTAAGAGCAGTCGCCATCTATTTGCGGACTCTGACTTTCAGCGCTTCACCCCTGGCATTCGAGCCTGCTTCTCCTACCGCAACCGCAGTCCCTGCCCAAACGGAGACATCATCAACCGAAGCGCCGGGAACGGAAATCTCATCAGCAGAGGCAACGCCGCTAGAAACAGAGCAGGTTGAGGGTACACCCGAAGCGACCATCGTCCTCACTGGCTCCGGCCCGGTCAGTGGAATGCTCCTCAATGGCAGCGGCGGAGAGACGCCTACAGGGGCAACCGTCACATTGCACGGCTTTAACCATTCTACGGACCCAAACAGTACCCCCCAGGAAGTGATTACGCAAACGGTAAAGACCGACGAATCCGGCGCCTTCCTATTTGAAGATGTGGATCTTCAAGAAGGGCGTATCTTCCTGGTTGAAGCCAACTATCAAGGCATCACTTTCCAATCCGATCTGGCTATCAGCGAAGCCGGCATGACTGAGCTAACCATCCCGGATGTTACGGTGTATGACAGCACCACAGACAGCGGCGGGCTGGTGGTGGAGCAATTGCATGTCAGTTTCGATATGGCAGTGGAAGGCGGCGTGCAGGTTTTCGAACTGTTTACCATCAGCAACCTGAGCAACAAAGCTTATGTCTTTGCCACAGACGGGACCAACCTGCCCTTCATGCCCCTGCCGGAAGGCGCTTCGAATGTTGGCCTCGAGCTTTCCCAAGATAGCGCTCCCCTGCTGGGGACCGAATCCGGCGACTTAGCCATACCGCCCAGCGAAGATTTTTATTCCATCGTGGCCTTCTTCAGCATGCCATACGATAAAGAACTGGTGTTAAGCCAACCGTTGGCATTGCCGGTGAGTTCAGCGCTGGTCATTGTGCCGGAAGGCATCGAGGTAAAAAGCGACCAACTGACAGACGATGGTATTCAGCAAACGCAGCAGGGTTTCAACGTGCAGATGTACTCGAGCGATAGCCTGAGCGCCGGGTCGCCGCTTGAAATGACGCTTTCCGGCAAGGTCAAATCCGCTGCTGCAGGTAGTGTGGACAACCGACAAACCCTGCTGATCGGCGCAGGCATGTTTGGCGTGGTACTCATCCTGGCCGGCGTCTGGATGTTCCTGCGCAACCGGAACAAGCTGGACGAAGATGATTTCGAAGGCAGTGAGGAGGATGAAGATGAATTCGAGACCGCCGAAGAGGTCATGGATGCCATCATTGCCCTCGACGACCTGCATCGCGCAAAGAAGATTCCAGATGAGGCTTACCGGGCACGCCGGGCAGAGTTGAAGGAAAGGTTGAAGGAATTAGCTTAGTCCTCGCTGAGCGGAAAGCCGAACGGTAGTGAGGCTTGTAATCGAAGCGTAAAACCCTTCGACTACGGGTCTTGATACAGCGGAAAAGCGCCGCCACTCGACCCTCCGCTCAGGGTGAGATAAACCATGATCGAAGTCAAAAAACTCGTCAAACGCTTTGGACTGAAAACTGTGCTGCGTGGACTGGACTTCCAGGTCCAGCCAGGTGAGTTCGTGGCGCTGCTCGGCCCCAATGGCGCGGGTAAGACTACCTTCCTGCGCATCCTGGCATCGCTTTCGCGGCCTTCGCTGGGAAGCGTGGACATTGCCGGGTATAGCCTGCCCAAACAGGCTGCGGCTGTCCGCGCCCGTCTCGGTGTGGTCTCGCATTTGCCCCTACTCTACCCTGACCTGACCGCCGAAGAGAATTTGACATTCTACGCGCGCATGTATGGCATTCAAAATGCCGAAGCGCGCATCACCGAAGTGCTCGAAATGGTCGGCCTCGAACAGCGAAGAAAAGACCTTGTCCGCACCTTCTCACGCGGCATGCAACAGCGACTGGCCATCGGCCGCGCCGTGCTGCACGACCCGGACGTGATACTCTTCGACGAACCCTACACCGGCCTCGACCAGGACGCCTCGTCCATGCTGGATGGCGTGCTGCAAACAGTTGCCGGCCAGGGACGCACCGTGGTGATGACCTCCCACGACCTGGCGCGCGCCGAAGACCTGGCCACCCGTTTCGACATCCTGTCACGCGGCGTGATCGCAGCTTCGTCTACACGTGAAGGTCTTGGCAAAGACAATCTGCTTACATTCTATAAACAGGCGCTGGCAGGCTGACATGGCGGAAAGTACACTAACAACTACGGCACACCGCCCGGCCAAGTCCAGTTTCTGGAAGGCCATTGCCGCCGTGGCCTGGAAGGACCTGACCGCCGAATTGCGTTCGCGAGAATTGCTTTCAGCCATGCTGGTCTTCTCGCTGCTGGTCATCCTCATCTTCAATTTCGCCCTCGAATTGGACATCAGCACGCGGCGCTCGGTCACCTCCGGCGTGTTGTGGACGACCTTCGCCTTCGCGGGCACGCTCGGCCTGAACCGTTCCATGGCCATCGAAAAAGACCGCGGCTGCCTGGATGGTCTCCTGCTGGCGCCGGTGGACAGGTCCGCGATTTACTTCGGCAAGGTCATAAGTAACCTGGCTTTCATGCTCATCGTAGAGGTCATTGTCCTGCCAATCTATAGTGTGTTGTATAACATCAACCTGTTCCAGCCGGGACTGTTGCTGGTTATCCTGCTGGGCTCGATCGGTTACGTTGCCGTAGGCACGTTGCTCGCCAGCATGGCCGTGCAAACCCGCACGCGGGACGTATTGCTGCCCATCCTGCTCTTCCCGGTCGTTGTACCGATCCTGATCGCCGCGGTCAAGGCCAGTGGCGGCTACCTGACCGGCGCAAAAATGGACGAAATCCTGCCCTGGCTCAATCTGTTGATCGCCTACGACGTGATCTTCACAGCTATTGCTTTTATGGTATTCGATTACGTTGTAGAGGAATAGTTATCAGAGAGTAGAGAGCAGATAATGGAGATCAGTCACTATTCTCTACTCCCCAATTACCTAATCTCTTATCCAAAGGAGTCATATGCAAGCCAAACCCATTTCCCTTAAAGTTCTTGATGTGGTCTCTCTCATCTTGCTAGGCGTTTCTACGTACCTGGCGCTGGTCTTCGCTCCCACCGAAGCCGTCATGGGACAGGTGCAACGCGTGTTCTACTTCCATGTGGCCACCGCCTGGGTCGGCATGCTGGGCTTCATGGCGGCAGGTGTCTCTGGCATCGTCTATCTGCGTACCGGGAACCTGAAATGGGACCGGGTCGAAATGGCCGCCGTCGAGATCAGCCTGGTTTTTTTCTTCATCGCCATCGTACTTGGTTCCATTTGGGCCCGTCCCGTCTGGAATACCTGGTGGACCTGGGACCCGCGTCTCACCACTGCCGCTATCACCGAACTGATCTACATTGCTTACTTTATGCTGCGCCAGGGCATCGAAGACCCCGACCGCCGCGCACGCTTTGGCGCCGTCTATACCCTGGTCGGCGCGGTCAGTGTGCCCATCACCTTCATGGCCATCCGCCTGTTCCGCACCATCCACCCGGTGGTCATCGGCACCCAGAGCGCCGAAGCCCAGGGCGGCTTCAACATGACAGCCGACATGAGAACGGCCCTTTTCTTCGCCCTGATCGCCTTCACGGTCATCTTCATCGACCTGTTCTGGAACCGCATCCGCATGGGAACACTAGCGGACAAAGTCGAACAACTCAAACTCAAGGTTATGCAATAGGTAATTTTTGCTTGGACGGGGTCTGAGACCCCGTCCGAACAGAGACCCTGCAAATAAAGAATCGAGAAAAATATGTTCTTTCTAGAAACCCCTCCCGACACTTCCCAATATATGGTCGCCGGATATGTCATCTCCTTTGCTGTGATGCTGATTTACGTGGCCAGCCTGTTCATCCGCTATCGCAACCTGAACCGCGACCTGTCCATGCTCGAAGACATGGACAAACAAAACTAATAGTTGCGCAAATCCCAGAGTCCGCTATAATAATAAAGGCGGGCTTTTTTATAATGGATGGGAAACGTTTACGGCCTGGATTCACTCTTTTGGCGATGAGCATGCTCCTCGTCCTGGTGGGAAGCGCCTTCGCTTCTTCCCCGGGCTTCAACCTGCTTGTGCCCCTAAGGGTACGCGCTGCTCTCGATACGCCTCCCGGCCCCGACCGTTACGCATCCATTATCGTTGATTACACCATCCACACCTGGTGGATGGCTCGCTTCGATGACAGTTCGCTTGCCTGCGAAGTTATCACCGACCATGAAGGCCTCCCGACCCTGGACGATGTCTATGTCGACTGTGAAGAAGACATCTACGAAGAATGGGTCGACCAGGAGCCGTGCGCAGAAACCAAATACAATCATTGCGACGGATACTATTTCTACGAAGTAGACGCTGTGCCATCCCAACGCGAGGTAGCGGTTGAACTACCAGCCGCAGAAGCCTGGGTCAACATAGAAGATTGTTCTCCCCTTTCTACAATAGCTACAAACCTGTGTGAAGTCATGCCGAAACTGGTGATCACCGGTGAAGAACCACTACCCAATGAAGAGATCACTGGCATCGGCGGGTTGATCGATGGCGAACCGTTCACTTGCGACTCGCCCTGTTACATTCGACTGGCACCGACAGATGACGACGGCGTCACAGTGGACTTCTGGGCCTATTCCAGCTACGGAGATAGCAGCAAGGTTTTCTCCGCCCAGGTGCGCGTGGCAGAAGATAACGAGGGCAATCCCGACCAATCCTATTGGTATGTAGATGTCCTCAGCAGCCAATGGACTGGTGTACCCATAGCCAGTTGTGCCGAATCATGGGAAGCCTTTCCCCCCGTAGGCGGCCCACCCGCTTGGCTGACCACGCCCAAACGCGCCGAAGATTTGAACACGGCAATCCCATACAACTATCTGGCAGCCAATCTGATCTCGGCTGGAGTAGTGGATGCCAGCAGCTGCGCTAATCATGGCCTGTTGTTAGACAGCTACGGAGCCAACACCTGTGGCCTGGAGGCCGCTCACCCGGATGTCGTTGGATGGCAGAATCGCTTTGATAATTTGATCCTGGAAGTCGCCCAAGAGACCAGCGTCCCGGCGCAGATGCTCAAGAAACTGTTCGCGCGGGAAAGCCAATTCTGGCCGGCTCTATTCCAGGATAGCGACATCGGTCTGGGGCAACTTACGGAAGATGGCGCGGATACAACGCTACTTTGGAACACTTCATTCTTTGACCAATTTTGCCCGCTGGTACTCTCCGAGGAGCGCTGCGAAAAAGGCTACCTGCATCTGTCTGACGAAGAAACAGAAGCGCTACGTCTGGGGCTGGTCAACACCGTCAATGCCACCTGTGAAGACTGTCCGCTTGGCATCGACCTGTCACGCGCCGATTTCAGCGTCAGGGTTTTCGGATATACGATGTTGGCAAATTGCGAACAGGCCGGGCGTATCGTGCGCAATGTCAGCGGAGGCGCCCCTGGTGAAGCCGCCAGTTACGAAGATCTATGGAAGTTCACCCTGGTCAACTACAACGCCGGGCCAGGTTGTCTGGGCCAAGCCGTACAGATCACCGCTGACAAGGGACAAACGTTTGAGTGGGAAAATGTGGCTGCCAACCTGAATGGGATTTGCAGCATAGCAGCCGAGTATGTAGAAGATATCAGCCAATAATTTAAGGGGCATGAAACCGCAGCGGAGGCGATGGTCGCCTGCGCTGTTTTGTTAACCAAATAAAGCTGTGCTAAACTTAAGCGATCTTGCCTAAGGAGTTTCTATGCTGACCCTCGTCGAGAAAATTTTATTTGTAGCCGCAGTTCTTAGCTCCCTTTACTTTACCTGGATCGGTGTTCGACGCATCATCAGGATCATCTCGCGTGGACAGGGCAAACCGGACTGGTCGCTGGCATGGAAACGACTGTGGGAGGTAGCCCTCAAAGTGGGGACCTTCCGACCCCTGTTCCGCTTCCGACTAGGCCCAAGCCTGCTCCACCTACTGATCGGCTGGGGGTTCCTGTACTTTTTACTGGTCAATCTGGCCGAACTTTTACAGGGTTTTATCCCAAACTATCGCTTCTTACAAGAAACCGGCGCATTGGGCGACTTCTACCGCCTGCTGGCCGATATTTCCACCCTGGCCGTGTTGGTGGGCATCGTTGGGATGGTCATTCGCCGTTTTATTCTCAGACCTGCTGCGCTTTCCACACGCGAGTCGACCTTGCTCGATCCGCGCGCACGCAGGGGGATCAAACGCGATTCGGCCATTGTCGCGAGCTTTGTTATTTTGCACGTCCTCGGACGATTGCTGAGCGAATCTATCTTTTTGGCGGGACACGGCCCGGACGCCTGGCAGCCGTTTGCCACAACGGTGGCAGGATTATGGTCCGGGATGAGCGAAGGTACCCGGATTGTTCTGGAACATATCGGTTTCTGGTTTTCGCTCGGTTCCATCGTCGCTTTCCTGCCCTACTTCCCGTACACAAAACACATCCACCTGTTCTTCACGCCCATCAATTACCTGCTCAAGCCGGAACGCAAATCCATCGGCGAATTGAACTATGTCAACTTCGAGGATGAGAGCATCGAGCAATTTGGCGCGACCAATGCCGAACACCTGGGTTGGGAACAACTGATGGACAGTTATGCCTGCATCATGTGTTTCCGCTGCCAGGAAGTCTGCCCGGCCTACAATACCGGCAAGGTGCTTTCACCTGCTGCGCTCGAAATTAACAAACGTTATTACTTTAATCGCGAAGAAGGAACGAAGTTCGCCAGCGGCGAAGAGAGCAAACCATTATTGGAATTTGCAATCAACGAGGAGGCCGTGTGGGCCTGTACCTCCTGCGGCGCGTGCGTGGACATCTGCCCGGTAGGCAACGAACCGATGCGAGACATCCTCGATATCCGCCGCTCGCTGGTGCTAATGGAAAACAACTTCCCCAAACAGTGGGAGAACGCCTTCAAAGGCATGGAACGCAACACCAACCCGTGGAACGTCTCGCAGGCCGAGCGCATGAAGTGGGCCGAAGGACTGGACGTGCCGACTATCGAACAGAACCCTGAGCCGGAGATTCTGTGGTGGGTCGGCTGCGCCCCGGCCACCGACGCGCGCGCCCAGAAGACCGCCCAGGCCTTCGCCAAGATCCTGAACGCTTCCGGCCTGAACTACGCTGTGCTCGGGCAGAACGAGCAATGCACAGGCGACTCGGCTCGCCGGGCCGGGAACGAGTACCTGTTCTTCGAGCTGGCCACTGCTAATGTGGAAATCCTGAACGAGGTCAAGCCGCCGCGCATCGTGACCACCTGTCCACACTGCCTGCACACCCTCAAGAACGAGTATCCGGCTTTCGGCGGGAACTACGAGGTCATCCATCACACGCAGTTGATCAATGAGTTGGTGGGAGCGGGGAAGATACAGTTAGAAGTAAAAAGCGAGGAGTTGGAAGTTACCTTCCATGATCCGTGCTATTTAGGCCGCCATAACAAGATCACCGATGCGCCGCGCGAGGCTTTGAAGAATGCAGGGATGGTCACGGTCGAAATGCCGCGCCACGGCGCCAAATCCTTCTGCTGCGGCGCGGGCGGCGCGCAGATGTGGAAGGAAGAGGAGCACGGCACGGCCAACGTCAATCGCACGCGCTTCAAGGAAGCCAAAGCCACTGGCGCGAATACGCTGGCCGTAGGCTGCCCTTTCTGTATGACGATGCTGAACGACGCATCCAAGGCGGATGGCGGGGAAGTGGCCGTCAAGGATGTGGCCGAGATCGTGGCGGAGCGGTTGAAGTAAACGGTGATCAGCCCGCCCCGGCTCCGCCGGTCTGGCCGGGGTATTCAGTGATTAGACATTATTGGCAAGTTTCCATTCTTTGGTTTATTTCGATCTATGCGATTAGTGACGATTGTATTTATTATGTGTCATCCATCAAGACCTCGAAGAGAGTCTAAAGCAACAACCATTAGAACCTCGAAGATAGCACCTTAACAACCGAACCCATCACAACATCGTGGACAAGCTTGCATAATTTGCTTATTCCAGCAAGGAGTAGGTGAATTATGAGTGAACAGGCCGATTATGAAGACAGGAAGTCGTTAATCCACTTGCTGAACAGTGGCAAAAAGCCACGCGAGGCAGTGCGAGAGTTGCAACGGTCTCCTTTCTGGGCATACAAGTGGAAAAACCGCTTTGAACAGGATGGGGGGGCAGGGTTGCAACCTCACTCATGCGCACCGAGGCATGTTCCAGGCAAAATACCAGCGGAGGTACGTCAGGAAATCCTGCACATCCGTAGCGAACTGGAAGCCGAGGCCGAAAACAAGGATATCCTGGGCTACATTGACGCAGATGCGATTTATGGCAGGTTACGTACAGGTTGGATTGCGCCCTTGCCAGCCGTCAGTACAATCGAGCGCATTTTGCGGCAGGCTGGCAAGACCAAGCCTCGTTTACCTAAGGCGGAAAAAGAAGTGGTGTATCCGCACCTGAAACCAACGGTGGCTCACCAGCTAACCCAGGTGGATATTGTTCCGCACTACCTGACCGGTGGTCAGAACATTGCTTGTTTCAACAGCATTGATGTGGTCTCGCGCTATCCAGCAGGCAAACAGTTTGCCAGGAAGCGTTCTGGTGACGCCAGTGGTTTCATCCTGCACACCTGGCGAGAATTAAAGTTCGTGACTCCGTGTCTCCGTGGTGAAATTTCAAGATCGACACTCAAGAGGGAGACTATCGGCTTTTCAGGGTGACGTTTTTCAAGAACAACAGGGTTTCGCCGGGTAGCCTGCCTCGGCCTTCGTCCAGGCGGCGAAGAAACCCGAGAAGTGCGCCAGCCCGTGCATCAAAAGTGCAAAGGCAATCAGGTATCGAATCCAGGACATAGGGACCTCCCGATTCTATGTACGCAAGATGATAGGCAGGGTTGCTCCGCAAAAACTTCAGGGTCTATAGCTGGTTACTGATTACTAATAACTGTCTACTGATTACTCATATCTCAGCGCCGCGACCACATCCATCCTCGCCGCCTGCCTCGCGGGAATGACCGCCGCCAGCGCGCCGAACAGCAGGCCGATGGCAATCGCTGCCAGGATGCCTGCCAGGGGGAAGAAATAGCCCATCGGGAAGATGATTTTGATGCCGGTCACGAAAACGTAGCCCAAGTACAGCCCGCCCAGGATGCCGAAGGCGGTCCCGATGGCGGCCAGCAACAGCGCTTCCACCACGATCATATTACGGATCTGCCGGCGCGTCCCGCCCACGGCGCGGATCATGCCGATCTCGCGCGTGCGCTCCAGCACGCCGATGGTCAGCGTGTTGAGCATGGCGATCAGCGAGGGGAAGGCCAGCACCAGGAACACGATATAGATGGCGCTGAACGCGGCGCCCGCCTGGGCTTCCATCGAGGCGTAATAGTCCGCGCCCGAGACCAGTTTGAACTGGGGGTAGTCATAGGCCAGCGCCTTGATAGCCGCGTCGGCTGCCTCGCGGTCCGCACCCGGTAGCAGATCCAACTGGATGAACACGTCCTCCGTGCTGCCGAAGTCGGCCTGCATATTGGCCTGCGAGATGTAGGCGGTGGTGACCTTGGCGTTCAGCAGGTCATTCCCTACGGCCACAATGCGGTACGGGACGCGCCCGTCCGCGGTCAACAGTTCGAGCGTATCGCCGACCTGCGTGCCGGTCGCCAGCAGGAACGCGCCGTTGACGATCATGGCGCGCCCGGAGGCAATTGCAGCGTAGGCGGATGCATTCCCTTCCTTGAAATCCAGCCCGCTCACTTTTTGGAAAGCGACCGGCTCGATGCCCAGCAGGGAGACCGCCACCCCGTCTGTATTCGTGGCCGCGAAACGAAACGTACTGACCGCCTCCACGCCCTCCACCTGGCGTAAGCTCTCGGCGAAAGATGGCTCCGCGCCCAGGTTGCTGCCCCACAGGGCGATCGAAGGCGGGATGAAGAGATAATCGCTGCCCAGGTTGTAACGCAGCATGTCGAACAGTGCCCCGCCCAGGCTGGAGACCAGTCCGCCCGCCGCGACGATCACCGCCAGGGCGAGCATGCTGGCCGAAGCCGTCACCGCCACGCGCGCCGGCTGGCGGGTCAGATTGCTCTGCGCCAGGCCGCCGATGCCCTGCCGGACGGTGGCCCAGGCTGTCGCTTTCCCGAACAGGTTGGCGAACGGACGCACCAGCGCTGGGGCGACCAGCACCAGGCCGACCAGGAACAGGATCCCGCCCGGGACGATCAGCGCAGCCTGCCCGGATAATATGGCTGCTACCGTGATAACAATCAGCGCCACGCCGACGAGGAATCCCTTCCCGGTCCCGCGTTTGAACTCGCCTTCCACCAGCGACGGGCGCAGCGCCTCCAGCGGAGTGATGCGGCTGGCATGCCAGGCCGGGATCAGTCCGGCCAGGACGGTCACGCCCACGCCCAGCAGGATCGAGACGCCTACCAGTCCGGGCGATATGACTGGATTACCCAGTTTCAGGTTGATGAACTGGCTCATCGGTCCCTGCGCCAATCTGAGCACAGCGAATGCCAGCAGGTAACCGAGCAATATGCCAACGGCCGAGCCGAGCAAGCCCTGCAACAGTCCTTCTGCCAGGATGGTCCCGATCACCGTGCGACGCGTGGCGCCCAGGGCGCGCAGCATGCCGATATCGCGGCGGCGCTCGGTCACGATGGTGCGGAAGGTGTTGAAGATGATGAAACCGCCCATGAAGAGCGCCAGCGTGCCAAACAGGCTGAGCGCGATCTGGCCCAGTTCCATGGCGGCGAACATTTCATCGCCTGCCATCAATGTCCCAACCCGGTAGTTCTCGCCCAACGCAGCCTCGACATTCGCCTGGACCTCTGCGCGGCGGGCCTGGTCGGCAAAGGCTTCCACGTTCAGCTCGATCAGGTTGAGCTTGCCGGGTTCCCCGGTCATTGCCTGCGCCTGCGGCAGGTTGACCAGCACTTCTTCATTGCCGGGAGTAAGCCTGCCAGGCAGGATACCGGCCACGCTCAGTTCGGTCAGGCCGGAAGAAGCGGGCAGGCGGAAAGTCTCGCCTACTTTTACGGAGAAGGCGTCCGCCAGGGTTTGCGAGATGACGGCCGAGGCGGCATCTGAGTCGTCTAGATAACGGCCGGCAAGCACAGGGTAGGCACGCAGCGAGCGGGCCTCTTCCGGGGTGACGCCAACCAGATTGACCGCGATCACGGTGTCGGGGTGGGATGGATCCCGGTCCACAAAATCAGCCGGTAAATTGATGGTGCGGTTGAGCGAGGCGGAGAGGGCGCGCACGCCGTCCAGTCCGCGCAGGTGGTCGACCACGTCCGCGGGGAAGGCTCCACCGGAGACGCTGGTGATGCTGAAATCGACTCCGCCTTCCGCGCCCTGCACGTTGGCCTGCAAGGCGGCGATCATGGTAGGCAGCACGGTGTTCATGCCAAAGATGAGCAGCACGCCAAAGATGATGGCGAGCGTGGTGAGCGCGGTGCGCAGTTTTCGCCCGGCAAGATAGCGGGCAGCGAGGGTGAGTTGGAGGTTCATGATATTTCAGAGAGTAGATAATTAGATGAGTAGAGAGTAGTAGTTTCATGAGAATAGGGACTGTTCTCTATTCTCTATTCTTTGCTCTCTAATCTCTAGCCCTCGACCTCCTTCACTTTATCGGCCACGAACTGCGCGCCCTTGCCGTTTTTCTTCTCCAGCAGGGTTTCATCTACCACTTTGCCATCCTTTAGGAAGATGATGCGGTCGGAGTAGGCAGCAATGCGCGGGTCGTGCGTGACCATGATGATGGTGCGGTTGTATTGCTTGGACACATCCCGTAGCAGGCCGGCGATCTCGTCGCCGGAGCGCGTGTCGAGGTTGCCGGTGGGCTCGTCGGCCAGGATGAGCGATGGCTCGGCCACCAGCGCGCGCGCAATGGCCACGCGCTGTTGCTGCCCGCCGGAGAGCTGGTCCGGGCGGCTGGACAGGCGCTCGCCCAGGCCGAAGCGCGCCAGCCACTCTTTGGCCTTTGCAGCCGCCTCGGCAGGTTTGACGCCGTCCAACGTGACCGGCAGCGCGGCGTTCTCGGCGGCGCTCAACACGGGGATCAGGTTGTAGAACTGGAATACGAAGCCGATGCGGCGGCGGCGCAGTTCGGTCAACTTATCGTCGGGCATTTCGGCCAGGGACGTGCCGTCGATAATGGCTTTCCCCTCGCTCGGGGTATCCAGCCCGCCGAGCAGGTGCAGCAGTGTGGACTTGCCGCATCCGCTGGGGCCCATGATGGCCACGAATTCGCCATCGTTGATCTTGATATTGACGCCGTCGAGCGCGGTCACGGCGGTGACGCCGGAGCCGTAGATCTTGGTCAGGTTTTGGGTTTGTATGAGAGACATGATGACACCGAGGGTAGAGAATAGATAAATAGAGAGTAGTGTGAATAATGTAAAAAGTTATACGTAAGAAGTAAGAGGCGAGTGCGCGAAACGCTGGCTACTGGCAACCGTTCACTGATTACTTATTACTGACAACTGGCTCCGGTGGCGGATACTCCGACCCGGTATTGCCTTTGCGCGGCCGGCCCCGGCGGCGGATCTCCGGTTCGGGAAACGGCTGCCCGATAATCGCTTCCAGGCGCACCTCGACCATGTCCAGCCAGCGCAGGTCGGCTTCCAGGTGCATGATGGTCTTGTCGATCAGCATGATCTGGGCCAGTTCGGTCTGCGGGTCGTACTCGTCACGCTGCGCTGTGGCGTTGTGCAGCTCCTGGTACAGGTGCGCGCGCTGGGTCTGGATCAAGCGCGCCGGGTCTGCTTCGCCGCTGGCCAGCGCGACCATCAACTTGACAAAGAATTCGTCGCGCTGGTGCTCGGCCGGCACGCCGACCTCGAACCACTCGCGCAAGACTTCGTCGCCTACGGGCGTGATGCTGTACACGCGCCGCGAAGGTTCTTCGCCTTCGCCCAGGTCCGAGGTGGTCTCCACCAGCCCGGCTTCTTGCAGACGGTCGAGGGTGGTATAGATCTGGGCCGGTTTCACGTCCCAGTTGGCGTCGCCGCCCACCACGGCCTCGAAGACCGCGCGCAGTTCGTAACCGTGGCGCGGCTTTTGGGCTAGAAATCCGAGGATTGCGTTGCGAACAGACATAAAATAGTATACGGGTTATTATTTATTGAACGGGCTAAATATTATACGAGTTTCTATTTTTTGTCAAGGGAGTTGGTGGGTATAATTCGCCCATGTCCCTAGATGTGCTTTTGAGCCACTGGAAACACGATCCGTTAACCGCAGACAACATCGTCACCTGGAAGACCACCCCCCCACGCCCGGCGCGCACGCATCCCTTTCCGGACGACCTGCCTGCCCCGCTGCGAGTGGCGTTATCCACCCTCGGAATCCCTTCGCTCTACAGCCACCAATCCCGGGCCTGGACTCATACCCGCGCAGGCGAAAACATTGTCCTGGCCACCGGTACCGCTTCCGGCAAGACCCTGGCCTACAACCTGCCCGTTCTGGCTTCGTTGCTGGAAGATCCCAATGCTAGAGCACTGTATCTCTTCCCGACAAAAGCACTGACGCAAGACCAGGAGGCAGTCATCAGTCACCAGTTATCAGTCATTAAACCACTGGTCACTGACAACTGGTCACTTAAAACTGCTATCTACGACGGCGACACCCCCAAGCGCGACCGCCCCGCTATCCGTAAAAACGCCTGCATCCTGCTGACCAATCCCGACATGCTGCATACCGGCATCCTGCCGCACCACACCAACTGGGCGGATTTCTTCCGTAATCTGAAATTCGTGGTCATCGACGAACTCCACACCTACCGCGGCGTGTTCGGCTCGCATGTGGCCAATGTTATCCGGCGGCTCAAGCGCGTGGCAAAATTCTACGGCGCAAATCCGCAGTTCATTCTCACCTCCGCGACTATCGGCAACCCCAAAGAATTGGCCGAAAAATTGACCGAATCCTCCGTCACGCTGATCGACAAGGACGGTTCCTCGCGCGGTGAGCGTCACTTCATCATCTACAACCCGCCGGTCGTGGACGAATCCATTGGCTTGCGCAAAAGCAGCCTGCTGGAGTCGGTACGGTTGGCACAGGATACGCTGTCAGCAAATGTGCAGAGTGTGGTATTTGCGCGCTCGCGACGAAGTGTGGAAATTATCCTGACATACCTCCAGGAGAGTAGAGAACAGGGAGTAGAGAGTAGTGACTACTCTCCGCTCTCCAGTCTCCATTCTCCGGTTCGGGGGTATCGTAGCGGCTATCTCCCCTCCCAACGCCGTGAGATCGAAAGTGGCCTGCGCGATGGCACGGTCCGAACAGTGGTAGCTACAAATGCTCTCGAGCTGGGCATCGACATCGGCGGGCTAGGTGCGGCCATCCTCGTCGGCTACCCGGGGACTGTCGCTTCAGCCTGGCAGCAAGCGGGTCGGGCGGGACGTGGGGATGCCCCGGCTGCGGCGCTGCTGGTCGCTTCGGCCAGTCCGCTTGACCAGTTCCTGGCGCACCACCCCGAATATTTCATGGAACGTTCGCCTGAGCAGGCGCTCATCAACCCCGACCACTTGCTGATCCTGCTGGAGCACCTGCGTTGCGCGATGTTCGAATTACCATTCGAGCGGGACGAGCGCTTCGGCCAGATGGACGTGGACGAGTTCCTTGAGTTCCTGGTGGCGAACCGCGAAGCGCACGAGTCCAACGACAAATTCTTCTGGATGGCCGACCAGTATCCGGCGGCAAATATCTCGCTGCGCTCGGCTTCGCCCGAGAGCATTACCCTCCAAATTGGCGGTGAAAAACCTACTACCATTGGCACGGTAGATGGGGAAAGCGCAGCATGGATGGTGCACCCCGGCGCAGTCTACTTGCACGAGGCCCAGTCCTATTTTGTGGAGCGCCTCGACCTGGACCAGAATATTGCCCTGCTACGGCCAAGTTTGAGCGATTACTATACCGAGCCGTTGCGTGAGACCACAATAATCCCCCTTTCATTGGGGGAATGGAGCCAGGCTAAGGGTTGTGAAAAGGCCTGGGGTGAGTTACAGATCACCACGCGCGTGAAGGGCTTCATCAAGCGCCGCTGGTACACACACGAGACTCTGGGCGGCGAGCCGCTCGACCTGCCTCCGCAGGATTTACAGACCACCGGCTACTGGATTTCGATCACCAAGGAAACGGTTGCGATCCTGAGTGAAGCAGGTTTGTGGACCAATGCTCCCAACGATTACGGCCCGGGTTGGTCACAGATCCGTGAGCGTGTGCGAGCGCGGGACGGCTACCAATGCCAGATGTGCGGGCGTCCCGAATTGAACCGCCAGCACGATGTGCACCACAAGATACCCTTCCGCATGTTTATTCGGACTCCAACGTCTCCAGACGTTGGGACGCAAAGTCGGGAGATTTTGCAGTCTGCTGTAGCACGCGCAAACCAGTTGGACAACCTGACCACGCTCTGTCCGGAATGCCACAAAAAGGCCGAGACTGCGGTACGTGTGCGTTCAGGGTTGGCTGGACTGAGTTATGTGCTCGGTAACCTGGCTCCACTCTTCCTGATGTGTGACCCTGGCGACCTGGGCACGCACATTGAGCCAGTTGGCACGGCGGATTTCCCGCAGCCAGCCGTGGTTCTGTACGACTTTGTCCCAGCCGGAATTGGTTTCAGCCAGAAATTGTATGAATTGCACGAGCAATTGGTGGAAAGCGCATCGGAATTGGTAAGCGAATGCGCCTGCGTAGATGGTTGCCCCTCCTGCGTGGGGCCCGGTGGGGAAAATGGGATGGGTAGCAAGCAGGAGACAAATGCGATCTTACAGAAATTAGCTATTAGCTCTTAGCGCTTAGCCCAGGAGGAAGAGATGAAGGATTTCAGAACACTCAAAGTTTGGGAAAAATCCCATGTGTTAGTTTTAGTGATCTACAAGGAAACGCAATCCTTTCCAAAAAACGAATTGTATGGGATCACCAGCCAGATACAACGGGCTGCTGTTTCTGTACCAACGAATCTCGCCGAAGGCTGCGGCAAGGATAGTGATGCTGAACTCGGGCGTTACTTCAAAATCGCTATGGGATCATCTAGTGAACTAGAATATCTTCTTCTGCTAGCACACGATTTGGGCTATCTTGCCGATTATCAATACAATCAGTTACAAACCGCTCTGGTAGAAGTCCGCAAAATGCTCAATGCTTTCATTCAAAAGCTGAAAGCTAATCGCTAAAAGCTATGACGAAATCAAATTTCATCCCTTATTCTACTTTTCGTGAATATCCTCTCGGAGAAATGCAAGCACGTGCCAAAACTTTCCGCGAAGAAATGCAACGCCGCCGCACCATTCGCACCTTTTCGACCCGTCCTGTTCCTCGTGAGATCATCGAGGAGTGCCTCCGTACCGCAGGGACCGCGCCTAACGGGGCCAACATGCAGCCCTGGCACTTCATAGTGGTCAGCGACCCGGATGTGAAGAAACAAATCCGTGAAGCCGCAGAAGACGAGGAACGCAAATTTTACTCAAGCCGTGCCAGCGAAGAATGGTTGGAGGCCCTGACTCCACTTGGCACGGACTGGCACAAACCATTTCTTGAAGATGCCCCTTATTTGATTGTCATCTTTGGACTGAGCAACACTATTTTGTCGAATGGCGAGAAACGTAAAAACTACTATGTGACCGAATCGGTGGGCATCGCCACAGGAATGCTCGTCACGGCTTTGCATCACGCTGGGCTGGCCTCGCTGACCCACACGCCTAGCCCAATGGCTTTCCTCAACAAGATTCTCAAGCGCCCGGCCAACGAACGCCCCTTTTTGGTGCTGGTGGTCGGCTATCCCGCCGAAGGGACGACCGTACCTGACCTCAAGAAGAAGTCGCTGGAAGAGATAACCACCTTTATCTAGATCAGGACTTTCGCTTATGCGGGCAGGAAAGCCTGAATTCGTGGAGCAGCCAGTTCTGCCCGCAGGTAATCACTGAGTAAATCA
>JAFGKO010000129.1 GCA_016928525.1 Anaerolineales bacterium
TGATTTACTCAGTGATTACCTGCGGGCAGAACTGGCTGCTCCACGAATTCAGGCTTTCCTGCCCGCATAAGCGAAAGTCCTGAAAGTATCATACAAGTTACCTTCCTGCAACAACCTTGATGCTCTATCGCCAAGTATACTTGGATACAATTGCTTGCCAGTGATTGAATTTACGTCTATACTTTTCAATATCTACTTTTTTAGCAAAGGAGAACCCTATGAGTACAGTTCGAGATATTATCCGTAAGAAAGGTAGCGAGATCTGGTCTATTACACCGGATGCCACGGTCTATGATGCTATGCAGTCGATGGCTGACAAAAATGCCGGCGCACTGTTGGTAATGACGGGAGATCGGGTAGATGGCATTATTTCCGAACGAGACTGTATCCGCAAGATGGATTTACAGGGACGCACCTCCAGGCTTACCAAAGTGAGCGATATTATGACCAGTGATGTCATCTCGGTGCAGGGGACTGAAAAACTTGAGGATTGTATGGCCACCATGCTCGAGAAGAATATTCGTCACTTGCCTGTGTATGCCGGGGAGCAACTTTTAGGTTTGATTTCTGTCCGTGATGTGCTCAGGGAAGTTGTCGAAGTCCAGAAATCATTGATCTCACAACTCGAGCGCTTTATTACAGGTGGCGGGCGTTAATGCAAGAGTGGACTATTGTAGAATTAGGACAAAAAATGGCATCTGGCGAGCTGTCAGCGCGTCAGCTTGCTGAGATGTACCTTAGTCGTATTGCCTTGATCGATGAGGGGGGACCACATATCAATTCAGTTTTGGAACTAAACCCGGGTGCGCTCGTCATTGCCGAGAACTTGGACGCTGAACGTAAGGCAGGTAAAGTGCGTGGTCCGTTGCATGGTATCCCTGTGCTCGTCAAGGGGAATATCGATACCTTTGACCGCATGACTACTACCGCCGGCTCCCTGGCGTTGGAGGGTTCGGTTGCATTGCAGGATGCCTTCCTTGTGGAGCGACTGCGCGAAGCCGGAGCTTTGATCCTGGGGAAGACCAATCTCTCCGAGTGGGCCAATTTCCGCGGCAAAAACTCGACCAGTGGCTGGTCCAGCCTGGGCGGGCTGACCCGGAACCCGTATGCGCTCGACCGCTCCGCCTGTGGTTCCTCGTCCGGTTCGGGGGCGGCTGTCGCGGCCAACCTGTGTGCAGCGGCGGTCGGGACTGAGACGGATGGCTCGATCATCTGTCCTGCGCAAACCAATGGCATTGTGGGCATCAAGCCGACCGTAGGGCTGATCAGCCGTTCCGGGATCATTCCCATCTCTCACAGCCAGGATACCGCTGGGCCGATGGCGCGAACGGTGGCGGATGCGGCGGCATTGCTGGGGGCGATGACTGGCGTCGATGAAACGGATGCAGCTACGGTGTCCAGTGAAGGACGCGCGTACAAAGACTACACCCAGTTTCTTGATCCTGAGGGCCTTAGAGGTGCGCGTATCGGGGTGGCCCGTAGTCTGTTTGGGACTGACAAACGGGTCTTGAAGGTCATCGAGTCTTCCTTGGAAGTGATAAAAACATTGGGCGCCGAATTGATTGATCCGGTGGAAATGGCTTCCAGCGATAAATTTAGCAAGAGCGAGTTGGAAGTGCTGCTGTATGAATTCAAAACGGACCTGACCGCCTACCTTTCCAACCGGGGTCGGATGGCAAAAGTGCATTCCTTAGAAAATGTAATAAAGTTCAATGAAGAAAACCGTGAGCGCGTGATGCCGTATTTTGGGCAGGAGCGTATGGAAGGGGCGCAGGAAAAGGGGTCACTGAAGAATAAGCGTTATCTTAACGCGCTGGAGAAGAACCACAGCTTGAGCCGCGAGGAGGGAATCGACGCGGTGATAAAAGCACACAACCTGGACGCGATCGTATGCCCCTCCGGTGGGCCAGCCTGGATGATCGATTTGATCAACGGCGACGGCGGCCACAATTGGGATATGGACAGCACCTCGTATGCGGCAGTGGCGGGGTACCCCCATATCACTGTCCCGGTGGGATATATATTTGGTCTCCCGATTGGGATTTCGTTCTTTGCGGGCGCCTGGCAGGAGCCCACACTGATCAAGCTGGCTTATGCTTTTGAACAGGCTACGCAGTTGCGCGTGCCGCCGAAGTTTTTACCGACTGCGAATTTATCCGTGTGATGTAAGCGACAGTCACTACCAAAACGCCTGTCGCTTTTTTCTTGTCAATTTACGTTTTTCGGCCTATACTCCCTATATCGGAGTGTTCATGTCTGAATTTGACCTTGCCCCCCTTCAAGAAATCCTACAACCTTATACTCCGCTCGGCCGTTCGGGTCTGCTGCCTGCGCTGCATGCCGCGCAGAAACATTACGGTTGGTTGCCGCTAGAAGTCGCCGCAGGGGTTGCCGGTGCGCTCAAAATCCCGCTTGCCGATGTGCATGGCGTGATCGAGTTCTACAGCCTGTTCTACAATGAGCCAATTGGCAAGCGTGTCATCAGGGTTTGTACGGACGTGGCCTGTGCGTTGAAAGGCGCAGACGACATCCTGGGCCATCTGTGCGCCCAGCATGGCATCCAGCCGGGTCAGACCACGTCGGATGCTGCCGCCACTATCGAATATGCGCCCTGCCTCGGTCTGTGCGAACATGCCCCGGCCGCGTTGCTGGACGAACAGGCCGAGACGAATATCAACTTACAGACAGGATCCTACCAGCTGGGCATCCCGTCTTCGCGTGTCTATGGGACCCTGCGCAAGCTGACCCGCAACTGCGGGGGCGGCATCACCAGTTTACAGTCTTATGGCGAGTACTCTGCCTTACGAAAAGCGCTGAACATGCAGCCCGCGGACGTGATCGCCGAGATCAAGGACTCCGGCCTGGTCGGGCGCGGCGGCGCGGCCTTCCCCACTGGCATTAAGTGGGAAGGTGCAGCCAATGCACCCGGTGATGAGAAGTACGTCATCTGCAACGCGGACGAGTCCGAACCGGGCACGTTCAAGGACCGCGTCCTGCTGCTCGCCGATCCGCACAGCACCATCGAAGGCATGTGCATTGCAGCTTATGCGATTGGCGCCGACAAGGGGTACATCTATTTACGCGGCGAATATCCCTACATTTTGCCGGTCCTGGAAAATGCCCTGACTGAAGCCCGTGAAGCGGGTTACCTGGGCGGGGCGTTTGACATCGAGATCCGCATAGGGGCTGGCGCTTACATCTGCGGTGAGGAAACTGCGCTTTTTGAAAGCATCGAAGGCAAACGCGGATTTCCGCGGGTCAAGCCGCCGTTCCCCACCACGCATGGCCTGTTCGGCAAGCCGACCGTGATCAACAATGTCGAGACGCTTTGTAATGTGCCGCTCATCATCGGGCGCGGCGCGGCAGAATATCGCAAGATTGGCACGGAAAAATCGCCCGGGCCAAAACTGTTCTGCGTTTCCGGCGATGTGGAAAAGCCTGGAATATACGAAGTCCCCTTCGGGGTGACGCTGCGGGAATTGCTGGCAATGGCCGGTTGCGATTCCTTCCAGGCTGTGCTCTTTGGCGGCGCAGCAGGCGCGTTTGCCGCACCGACTCACCTGGACGTAAAACTGACCTTCGAAGACCTGCGCGCCGCCGGACTGCCGCTTGGATCGGGCGTGGTGATGGTTTTCGATGAAACGCGCAACCTGCGTGATACCCTCTCGCGACTGGGCAAGTTCTTTGCACATGAATCCTGCGGAAAGTGCTATCCCTGCCAGATGGGCGCGCAGCGCCAGATGGAAATTTTAGACCGATTTGCTGCCGGAAAGTTGCTGGCAGGCGACCTGGAGCGCTTGCAAGACGTTGGCTGGACGATGACGGACGCGTCCCTGTGCGGGCTGGGGCAGACGGCGGCGAGCGCGGTACTGTCAGCGATGAAGCAATTCCCGGATTTGTTTAAAGTGGAAAGTTGAAGGTTCAAGGTTTGACTTTCAACATGCAACCTTCAACCCGATTATGGTGAACTCATGACGATTGAACTTACGATAGATGGTCAACAAATAACGGTCGAACCAGAAACAACCCTGCTCGATGCCGCGAAGCAAATCGGGATCGACATCCCTACCATCTGCTGGCACGAAGCAACCACGTCCTACGCCTTGTGTCGCATCTGTGTAGTCGAGGTCGAGGGGCAGCGGCTGCTCCAACCGGCTTGCATCGTCAAAGCGGGAGCAGGCATGTCGGTCCAGACACGAAGCGAAAAGGTCCTGCGGGCGCGAAAAACCATCCTGGAAATGCTGGCCTCCAGCGTGGACCTGTCCGATTCACCCGCCATCCTGACCATGATGGAAGAATACGGCGCGTCCGCCGGGCGCTTCCCGGAGGCCGAGCGGCGCGAGATCGAGGTCAAGGACGACAACCCGATGTACCTGCGCGATTACTCGAAGTGTGTGCTGTGCTGGCGCTGCGTGCAGGTCTGCGCCGACGACGCGCAATACACCTACGCCATCAACTTCAGCGGGCGCGGCTACGAGACCGAGATCGGCACCTTCTTCGACCGGACGATCCCCGAATCTACCTGCGTGTTCTGCGGCCAGTGCGTGGGCGTCTGCCCGACCGGAGCGCTCAAGCCCAAACGCGAGTTCCTGCTGGAGCAGGGCATGAGCCCGGAGGAGATCACGGTGATGAGTTCGGGGCGAAAAAGAAGGTCAAAAGGTTAAGGTTTAAAGTTGAACGTTCAACCTTCAACCTGGAACCTATACCCCTGATGCTGGAGAACTTATTTATGATAAAACCCGACCGTATCGTTTCCACCACCTGCCCCTACTGCGGCGTGGGCTGCAATTTACAGTTACACGTCAAGGACGATTACATCTTTAAAGTGACCTCGCCCTTCGATGCGGTTGTCAACCAGGGCAACCTGTGCGTCAAGGGACGCTTTGGCTATGATTACGTTTACCATCCAAGAAGAGTTACAAGGCCGCTTGTCAAGCGCTATTTGTTGGAGGGTAAGCCGGCACCAGAGACTAGAGAACAGAGATTTGAGATTAGTGACGCCACGATTCCACTACTCTCTAATGATCCACTCTCTACTCTCTCCGATTGGGTGCCAACCGACTGGGACACCGCCCTCAACATCGTCGCCGACAAACTCGTGGGGATCTACCAGCACGACGGCTCGGACGCCATGTCGGTCTATTGTTGCGCCAAAGCCACCAACGAGGACAACTACCTGCTCCAAAAAATGTTTCGGGCGCTGTTCCGCACCAACAACGTGGACCATTGCACCCGCCTGTGTCACGCCGGGAGTGTGGTCGCCCTCCAGCAGGCGCTTGGCTCCTCGGCCATGTCCAACACCGCTAGCGAAGTGATCCACAACGACGTGCTGATGGTCGTTGGCTCGAATACCAGCGAAAACCATCCCATCATCGCTCTGCAGATGAAAGAAGCGGTGCGCAAATATGGCGCGAAGATGATCGTGGTAGACCCACGCCGCATCGACCTGGTCGATTTTGCGGAATTTTGGCTGCCGCTCAAACCGGGCACCAACGTCCCGTTGCTGACGGCCATGGCGTATGTCATTGTCAAGGAAGGGCTGGTTGACCATGAGTTTGTAAGGAACCGTACAGAAGGCTACGAAGATTTCGTCGAGAGCCTGGAAAGGTTCACGCCCGAATATGCTGAAGAGATTTCCGGCGTCCCTGCTGACGACATCCGCCGCGCCGCCCGTCTGTACGCCACCGCAAAAAACGGCGCTATCTACTGGGGAATGGGCATCTCGCAGCTCTCGCATGGCACTGCCAGCGCGCTGGCGCTCATCCACCTGGCCTTCCTGACCGGCAACGTTGGGCGCGAGGGCACCGGTCTCAACCCGCTGCGCGGACAGAATAACGTCCAGGGCGCGTCTGACATGGGCGCTATGCCCTTTCACTATCCCGGCTACATGCGCGTCGACGACGAGGCCAATGCAGCCACATGGGAAGCGGTCTGGAACATCGAGCCCGGCGGCTTGAGCCGGGAACTGGGCCTGACTACCACCGAGATCCTCAGCTACGCCCATCCCGGCGGCGTGCGCGCGCTGTACATCATGGGCGAGAACCCGATGATGTCTGAGCCGAACCTGAACGAGACCCGCCGACACATGGGACAACTGGAGTTCCTGGTCGCCCAGGACCTGTTCATCAACGAATCCGGCGCCTTTGCGGACGTCTTCCTGCCGGCTACGCCCTTTGCCGAAAAAGATGGGACGTTCACCAACACGGACCGGCGTGTCCAGCGGGTACGGGCGGCGCATGCCCCTCGCGGGGATTCCCGCCCAGACTGGCAGATCATCTGCGACCTGGCACAGCGCATCGAATCCCGGCTTGGGCCCTTCGACCCTGCTCGGGGCAAGCGTGCCACCGCCAAATGGACCTATTCCGGTCCCGAAGAAATTTTCGCCGAGATGGCCTCGGTCGTGCCCGATTTCGCGGGCATCACCTACGAGCGCATCGACAAGGTCGGCCTGCAATACCCGGTCTGGGACAAAGATCATCCTGGCACACCGTTCCTCTTTGCCGACTCCTTCCCACGCGGACGGGGCAAATTCACCCCTCTGGATTACGTCCCTGTGGTGGAGCCGGTGGACGATGAGTATCCCTTCATCCTGACCACCGGACGCCTGCTCGAACACTGGCACGGCGGTACCATGACCCGCCACTCTGACCTGGACGCGCTCTACCCCGAAGCGCGCGTCGAGATCCACCCTGCCGATGCCGAAATCCACGGCATTCTGGATGGCATGGCGGTGAAAGTTACCTCACGGCGTGGCGAGATCGTCGTGAGGGCATCTGTAACGGAAAAGACGACCGTCGGCGTGGTCTTCCTGCCCTGGCACTTCGCCGAAGCCGCCGCCAACCTGCTGACCATCGACGCCCTCGACCCGCAAGCGTTGATCCCGGAGTTCAAAGCCTGTGCCGTGCAGGTGTTTCCAGCGAGGGATGACGAATTGCCCAATCCTGATGCGGTGTTAGAGCGGGGAAGATATTAAGCCCCTCCCCTGCCCTCCCCAAGTCCGAAATAGAGAGGCGAAATAATAATGTGATGTTTACACTTCGGACTTGGGGAGGGTGCCCGTAGGGCGGGTGGGGCGGATTTGCCCAATCTCGATGTGGTGTTGGAGCGAGGTAGATACTAAAAGAGAGAACTCCGAGGTTTGTAAATCTCGGAGTTCTTTGTTAATCGCCAACAAGTTTCTTGAAACGTGGGTCATCTCGAAGAATTTCAAGGTCAGGGTCTTGCCTTGCCCACTCTTTGCTGGTTTGACCATTATCTAAACCAATTTTCAACAATAATAAAGCCTTATCAATATTCCCACAAAGAGCTTCAAAGCATGCTTGGTTATATTCAATCTCTGTAAATATGAGTGAGCGAGCTATTTTTTCTTGTTCTGCTGCCTCTACGGAACGCCCTAACAATCTGAGCGTTCTGATCATCGAAATTCTTAACCCACCATTATCCGGTTCCGCCTCAATACCTTTGGTGAAATATGTCATAGCTGCCTCAATATCACCTTCTACTGAAAATATTGCTCCAAGAACATTATAAGCATTTCCATAGTTTGGATTTAAGCTAATGGCTTTTATGAGGTCTTGTTTTGCCTTGGCCATATCACCTTTATTGTTTCGTGTTACCCCTCTATTGTAGTAAGGCTTACTATAATCACCATCAATATGTATAGCGTGCGTATAATCATGGATAGCATCGTCTAGATTACCTTTCGCACGATATGCATTTCCTCTGTTATTGTATGCGTCTACAAAATCTGGCTGAAGACGAATGACTTCAGAAAAGCATCGGATTGCTTCATTACGGTTGTTTGCTTTGTTAAATATATTCCCACGCTCAAACCATTCTTGGGCTGTAAGTTGTTCTCTGGTCACAGGGGCTGCATTATTGGCTGTTTCTTTCTGGGTTATGGTGATTTCTTGTGCATCGGCCTGAAGAGTTGGTAGGGTGACATCACTAAGAGCAATATTCAAGTATCGTTCACGCAGTCGATCCATGGCTTCCAAAGCATAATCTGCGGGTATTCTCAAGCCATTGTAGCTACTGAGCAAAGTTAGTTTTCCAGTTAATGCTTCGTTTACTGATCGACTGCCGAAATCAAAGCTCTCCATCATAAGGGGCACAACATTGCGTTTCTCGTCGATTGCGGTTTCAATCTCTCTTCGTAACCAATCCCCCGTCTCTTTGCAGCGATCTAAGGCGGACGGCGTGAGAATAATGAGAAAATGCGCTCTTGCCCTTATGTTATCAAGAATAACCTTTTCGAAATTTCCACTGTCGATGCTCAAATAATCAAAGAAAACATCATAGCCATGCATCGTCAAGTTTTGATAACGGAACGACTTTGTTATAAACTGCATGGCCGGAAACCAATATCTCCAGGAACCAATCCAGCTATGCAAAAAGATAACGGGGCGCCCGCGACCTACCGCCTTGTAACTGGCGATCTGTCCATCAATAAGAATAGCCATGTGTAGATGCCATCATAATTTAGAAGTTACACTTGAGACGATGAAAACGGTCTTTTCGATGCGCCCCATGTGCGGCTCCTGGTTAACTTATCCTTGGGGTGGATTATACAAGAAAAAAATCGGATGCCATCTCGACATCCGATTTCTCCTTTACATCCCTAACCTCGCCCGCTCTTCCTCGATCACACTCTCTTCGAGCTTCTTGAACAACGGCCCTGGCTGGTTCAATTTCTGGCCTGGCTGTAACTCGCTCGGCTTCCACGCTTCGACTTCGGATTTCGACGCTTCGCGTCTCAATCCTCCGCTCAGCGAGGAAAGTGGGCGATAGCGTAACCCCTTATGCGTGCCGAGCGAGTCGCTGATCTCCTCCACGTACTGCTCCCCGAAGAGCGGCGTCTCGTAGCCGAAGAAGCCGTGCAGCCGCTCGCAGGTGAATGGCAGGATGGGTGAGAACATCACCTTGAGCGAGTCGATCGCTTTCAACGCCGTATAAACCGTCCTGGCGGCCTCGGCTTTGTCTTCCTTGACCTGCTTCCAGGGTGCATGGACGTCCAGGTACTGGTTGACGGCGGTGGCCAGTTTCATCGTCTCGCCCAGGGCTGCGCGCAGTTTTACGCCATCGTGCAGTGCGCCGACAGACTCGAATCCGGCTTCGACAACGGCCAGCAGGTCCAGGTCTGCGGGGCGAAGCGTGGATACGTCCACATCGGGCACGTGCCCGTCCCAATGCTTATAACAGAACGATAAGACACGGTTGGCCAGGTTGCCCCAGGTGGCTACCAGTTCGTTATTGTTGCGCGCCACGAACTCGGCCCAGTCCCAGTCGCTGTCCTTCATCTCGGGCATGTTGACCGTCAGGTAGTAGCGCAGCGCGTCGGGGTCGTAGCGGGTCAGCGCGTCGCGTCCCCACACCGCCCAGTTACGGCTGCCGCTGATCTTCTGCCCCTCCAGGTTCATGAACTGGTTGGCGGGCACATCATAAGGGACGTTCAGCTTACTACCCTCTCCCGCTTCGGGAGCCCCCTGCGGGGATGATAAGGGGCCGGGGGTGAGGGTGGGGGATTCGAAGATTTGCAGGAACTGTTTCCCGGCGCCCATCAATTGCGCCGGCCACAGGGAGGCATGGAAAAAGATATTGTCCTTACCGATGAAGTAAAACTGGCGTGCAGCGGGATTGACCCACCACTCGCGCCACGCTTCGGACTCCGGCCCGAGCCTGCTCCATTCAATCGCAGCGGAGAGGTAGCCGATGACGGCCTCGAACCAGACGTAGATGCGTTTGCCCGCTTCGGTCCAGCCTTCGACTGGCACGGGGATACCCCAGTCCAGGTCGCGCGTGATCGGGCGCGGCTTGAGCCCTTCAGCTTCGATCTTGCGCAGCGATTCGCCCAGGACGGTGTCGCGCATGTGACCGGAGCGCTCGCGCAAGAACTGCTTGACGTCCGACTCCAGCTTGGAGAGGTCGAGGTAGAAATGCTCGGTCTCGCGCAGTTCCAGCGCCCCGTCGCCGGTCTTGGCTTTCGGGTCGATCAGCTTCTCCGGCTCGAGCACATTGCCGCAGTTGTCGCACTGGTCGGAGCGCGCGCCCTCGAAGCCGCAGATGTAGCAGGTCCCTTCCACGTAGCGGTCTGGCAGGAACTTCTCGGCGGAAGGTGAATACCACTGCTTTGACTTCTGTGTGAACATGAAGCCGTTCTCTTTCAACGCCAGAAAGATAGCTTGCGAGACCTTGAAGTGGTTTTCGGTATGCGTGGAGGTGAATAGATCGTAGGTGATGCCATAGCCCTGGAACACTTCCAGGAAGGTGTCGTGATATTGCTTGTAAATTTCCTCGACAGATACGCCTGCTTTATCGGCTGCAATGGTGACAGGCGTGCCGTGCGAGTCTGTGCCGCTGACCATCAACACCTTGTTCCCTTTCAGGCGGTGGTAGCGCGCGACGATGTCGCCGGGCAGGTGCGAACCGGTGATGTTGCCAACGTGGATCTCGGCGTTGGCATAAGGCCAGGCGATGGAGATGAGGATGTTTTCAGGCATGGTGTCTCCTTCGGAGAGCTTTCAGCCATCAGCGCTCAGCTTTTGGCTGTTGAGTTCATGGTTGTGCTGACAGTTAACTGCTGACAGCTAACAGCTAATAAAGAAAAAGGCCGTCCGCGTCACTGGACAGCCCGTGAAATGTGCACAATGAATTCCTAGCACTAATCCTTCGCTGCCCAGGCGCGGCTCGACATATCCATCATGGACATCATTACAACCTGGGGCAAGAGAAAGGAATTAGCGTTCATTGCAATTAGTTTACGCAAATGAGGGAGGTTTGTCAATGGCCTATTTAAATTCCTAGTCAGGACTTTCGCTTAGAGTGACGAGATGATACCATGTGGTCATGGTTACCAAACAACAGTACGTTGAATATCTGATTTGCACAA
>JAFGKO010000130.1 GCA_016928525.1 Anaerolineales bacterium
AACTGGCTGATCGGCAAGCTGCGCAATGTCGCCAGCACCTGCGGGGTCGTTTGTACTTCGATTTTTGGCTGGTAGGCATTGCTGAGTTTTTGCCCGGCCAGCAGCTGGTTTTTTTGCTCCGGCTCAAGTTGCTGCCAGTTTTCATCGGCCTGTAAGCGAGACATTCCTTCGCCGTGGAGTTGCTTGTATTCACCATCAAGCCGATTAAGTTCTTCCCGCAGCTGCTGCGAAATTTGACTCAGTAACGGCGCCCCGGGGTCGGGGTCGTCGAGCAGCATGCGTTGTTCTTCAATGTTCTTGACCTGAAGACGATAGGTTTCGGCATGTTGCAGCCCGTTGGTTTGCTGGGCTAATTCCTTGAGTTGTTGCCAGGCCGGCCAACGCTCGCCAATCCGCTTGGCAAGCGACTGCCACTCATTGATCGCTTGTTGTAGATCGTCCTTGCGATTGAAAATCTGCAGCAATTGCTCGTTACCGACCGAAAGGCGAATCTGATCAATAAACGCCATATCCGGAGTCGCGGGTTTGGGAGCTTCGCCACCAGCGCTTTCTGCCAGAGCCCTGAGCTTGTCGAGAAAAACCGGAACATGCAACAGCTCTTCACCGGCTTTTGCGGTCACGCCCAAGCCCTGGAGCACTTTACGGATTTCGATGCGCTGTTTGACGGTGATTGTTGTCGCCTCAACCCGGTACTGGGTTTTGCTGATCGCCTTGCGATCTATATCACGCGGGTCGAGCGGGCTCCCCTTCTCGTCCTGGGCGCGGATTAAACCGGCAACCAGGAGAGTTTGCAATGCACCGTCCACCGCATCCTGCGACCAACCGTAAGGTGGATCCTGAAAATTGGCCCGAATGTCGGCACCGGTTTTCCCGGCGGCGATAAAGCCGATGACTTCCTTACAGACCGCGTTATTGGCTGGCTCCCCGGAATCACCGACCGCGACCAGGGCATCGGGGGCACCCTGTTTGGCTTTGGCGTAAACCTTATCCCAACCGGGATGGTCAGCGGCACCAAAACGTGGGTAAAGTCGTTGCAGCGAATTTTCCGCCGCTTCAATGACCATTTCTTGCAGGGAATTTCCGACTATTTCAGTGCCTCCGCCTTGGTAGACCTTCGCCCCTGAAAAAGCCTCTTTCAATAAGAGCTTGACCTTGCCTTCTGCTGTATTGCGGGTTGTTTCCATAGCCAACTTGGCTTCTTCGCCGCCCGACCCCGGAGTCGGCACGCCGCGCATTTCCAAGGTGTTCTGGGCGGCCTTTAAATCGATAAGGGCATTGCGCAGGTCATCGGCGGAACGTTTGGGGATAAAGATAAAGACGGTGGGGGATTTGCTCCCGGCTTGCAGTGCTTCGGCGCGCACGGAGTTTTCATCAACACTCCAACCGTCCCGCACCCAGAGATAAATGCGCTGATTGTGATCCTTGGGGAGTTGTGCGTCGAAAACAGGCGTAATCTCACGCGGAACCTTGGCGGCACCATGGGTCAAGACGCGCTGTTTGACGTAGGCAGCAAAATTCTGTCGAACCCGGTCGTCCCGTTCGGCCTCAATGCGGTAAGCCTCGTTGCCTAAGCGGTTACGCTGGCTGAGATATTCATCGTTCCACAGGGCGCTTTCCTCGGTCTGGATGCGATACTCCTCGCCGACCTTCATCAGCAGTTGGCAACCATCGAGCAGCTTGGGAAGCTTGCTGCGCAAAGCTCCACTTCCAGCCGTGAGGTCTTCCACAAGAAGATCGGCGAGAGTGTCCACGTTGGCCTGGATACCAATCTCATTGTTGTTGGCGGTCAGTTTGTTGATCAAAAAGACCAATCCACAGGCCCGGGCCAGGAGTTTTTGTTCCTCCGTACCGGTGGAATACCAGTTCAACGTGGTTTCATGAACCTTACGCGGCAAAATACGCGCCTGAAGCAGCTTCTCGGCGCCGTCGAAATAAAGATAATCCCCCGCGACCACATGCCCCAGGGGCTGGTCCAGATTGCTCTGGATCGCCTTGTGGATCATGGTCAGCTGATTGCGCAATTGGCTGTCGGTACCGGTCTGATCAAGGACCCGCAAGGTATTTTCCCAGAAGCGGCGACGCACGGGCAGGATCGGATAGTCCTGGGGGAAATGAGCAATGTCGTCCTGGCGATGCGCCACGGCAGAGCCTGACAGGTGACGGGAAATTTCGCCGAGATTCTGCTCCATGACCCTGGCCACCAGTTTAACCGCGTCAGGTTTCTTCGCCAATATCACCTTGCGAATGACCGCTTCGACATCGGTATCGGACAACTCGATCCGCAGGGTAAAGCGCCCTTCAAGCTTCTTGAGATTGGAGGTGCCGGTTACGGCTGTCTGCCCGGTGCCGATGAACATCAACTTGCCATTGATGCGGCTGCAGGCCTCGACCGACTCTTGCACATCAATCGAGCGCTCGGCGCTGGTGCCGATATACTGTTGGACCTCATCGAGTATGATCAGGGTCAAGGGGAACTTGCCGTCGCGGGTAAGGCATTGATTGATCGCCTGGAGCATTTCGTCGTTGCTGACATCCTTGCCCGAAGGGAATTGATTGCGCAGAGTTTCCGCACAGGTTTTCGCGTCGAAGAACAGCTTGGGGCGTAATTCGACCAGGCCCTCGCGGATGACCTCGGAAACGTGCAGACGCTGGACTTCTTTGTCCCAATCACGACCAGCTTTTTGAACCTTTTCTTTCAGCAGTTCAAGCAGCCCCTCTTCGGCCAGCCACATGACGAAGGAGGCCAGATGATATTTGGCCGGCAGCCCTACGGATTTGAAGATGATGGCCAACAGGGCGCTGCGCACGCTGTTGCTGTCGTCATTGGCTTTCAGGGTGCCGGAGGCCGCGTGCAAACCGCCATGACGTCTGGCTTCGATGGTCAGTTCCTTGAACAGATCCTGAATCGGCTGTGGGAGTTGGGTGACACCCAGGGCCGTTGCCCCATCCTGAAAGCTGCTGTTACACCAGAGAGCCTGAAGCATTTTGACCAGGTGGGATTTACCTGATCCGTAAAAGCCGCTGACCCAGGAGCCAGGCTGTTGAGGAGCTCCACGGCGCACATTGTCGAGGAAGGTGCGAAGGATGTCCTCCATCCCTTTTTGATACTGACCATCGCAGACAAAGGTCTCAAGCTCATAGCGCAAGACCTCTTCATTTAAGTCGTTGACGCTGGCAACCCCCTCGTTGATGAGTTTACGGGTGGACGGATCACGTTGGTAAATCTGCTGATTCTGCATCTTTTCTGTTCCCTCCCTAAAAAGACCGGTCGGCCGTAATCGGTACAGCCAGGTAATTCCAGCCATCGTATCCATCTAATAGACGGTAATTATTGTTTTCGTAACTGCCGGGGAAAAAGACTACGAGCCGCCCCTCAATCCGTGGCGCAAGCCGGTCGATGCAATCCTTGACCTTTGCGAATCCAAACAAAGAGCCGACGCCCATCACTGCAACTACGGTGCTTGCGGATAAGGGGACTTGGGCGGCCCAGGTATCGAAGCGTTGTTCGATAAAATCGAGCAGATCGTCTGGCAGCAGATCATTGAGAAGCTCAGGCTCGGCAAAATATGAGGCCGCATAATCTTCGTTTTTCATCCATTCCGAAAAGGCATCCGTCAGGTCGAAACAAGCCCAGTCATGGCCGGCCTGCCGTGTAGCCAACTCGAACTCATCAATTTTGGCCCGCATCTGCAGCTCGTCAGTTTCGTCATAGACGCAGAAGACCACACGCTGCGCTGCCGCCGCGTCGGATCGCCACGGGATGGCAATGTATTGAGCAAAGGATTTCTGCAGACGCCTAAGCTTGTTCACGCACCAACTCCTGTTCTTCTGGTGTCAGTAATTTGGGGAATAGCACCTCAACAACGTCTCCTACCGACTTGAAGATAATCCAGCCGCGGCGTGAGGCTTCTTCAGCCAACTCCATGCCACGGTCTCTGCCGCAATCCAGAAGCTTGACGTACTCGCTGGAGAAGAGGTTCATGCCTCGATAACCATGCAGGTACGCAAGCAACAGAGCGTAAGCTATCGCACCAGCACTGACCTGAGGTTTCGCACGATATTTCTTCGTACCTCCTCTCAGGTGTCCCGATTTGGTCCAGCTACCGTTCACATTTTGTGCAACAGATTTCAGTGTTGCCGGGCTAAACCGACCAGGGTATCTCTTTTCGAACAGTGCTTCCATTTGCTCGCGGGTAATTAGCTGATCTTCTAGGGTCCCCAGTATCAGCGTAGAGCTATCCCGCAGGACTTCATCCCGGGCGTATGAACAAAGCAGAGCCAAAAGAGGACGACTGTTTCGATCCCGCTCCCAGAAATAAAGCAGGCTGCGGAAGAGGGTCGTATTGGGATCCAGAGAGTAAAGAGCGACAAGGTGGCGGCCGGTCAGGACACGAGACTTGCCCGAAGGCTTCGCTAAGCAATTTTGCTCTTCAATAGCCGCGATATAAACTTCTTTTGAAACACCCTCGGTACCAACACAATCAAGAAGAGTCGTCAGTTCCACCAGCATCATAGTACGCGCCGTGTGTGCTCCACCGTTCTCATGTATAAACCCAAAATCACTCATCTTATTTACCATTGATTTCTATTCCGAATCCTGATTGGCACCGCCATTGCGGACCCACGCATCAACCTCATCTCGCTTGAATTTCCAGAGACGACCTATCTTGTGGGCAGGCATGTTCTTTTCACTGATCCATTTGTAGACCGTATCTCGCTTGACTCCGAGATAGACTCCGACTTCATCAACTGACAGCCAGCGATCTTCTATCATAGGTTTTCTCCAGGCAATAATCGGCCTTGAAAGTATATGGTTGACTTAGGGAAGGGTTTGATTTCCCAGCATAAATTTAGCTGCAGGTAAACGCCATAAAGATACAGAGTGCGTTAAAGAATGTCAAAGAATTGATACCTTTTTAACCGCTTCTATTCGACTTTGTTTGTGTTTGTCGGACATGGATGCTTATTCTGATCAAAACCATCCAGGTGTTCTTGCGAATGACCATCCAACTGCTATCAGCCAAACCCATCCAGTCATTCTTGGACGAAAGCCATCCACCAATTATCGCTGTCCCTTGAGTAAACCTGGTCGAGATTTCTCGCATTGCAGGAGCCATAGGAACCGCACCTAGCCATCACCTCAGGGGGACGAAAACTACTAGCATAACTTTTAAGACAAACCCAAAGTGCCGCCCCACAAAGCGTTGACCTGCTCAATCCATTGCCGTATTTTGGGTCTGTTGTAAATATCCAGGTTCCAGAGAATCAGGGGGATAATAAACGATGACTACAGGCCATCTGCAAACAATTGGATGGCCTTTTGTTATTTGCCCCTCTGGAGGACTGGGTTCGTTTAATGGGTGTTATGGTAACTAAAAAACACTCCGTCGGAGCCCCACATAATGTCGATTTGTGTGCAGGGAATTTACCGCAGGAAATGCTTCGGCAGAATGAGATGTGCTGCTGAAAATCAGCTTTTTCTACAGACTCGTTGCATCACGAAATGTTTTAAATTTGGCGGGAAGGTATATTAAATGGGAACTTCCATAGAGCTCTGCATTGACAACGTGTCCCTATCATATTCCAAAAACCTCAAGGGGGTAGATTACGGGTACTTGTTTCAGGAAGGTGATCTCTTTCGCCGCAAGACGGACTCAATAGATTACGGATATTACGAAGAACACCCCGAGGAAAATGGGGACCTTGGCGAAGCTGAAGAACTTTTTGCTAGAACGCTTTCTAGCATCTTACCTCGTCTTGAGATTCTCGGCTTCACTCTTGAGGCGGCACGCGCCGAATATGAAGCGGTAGTCGCGGGAGCGGTCGAGACTGATAGCTATATCGAGCTAGAAGAGCAGAAGAACAAGTATCTCACGTTTGAAGAATTCTGCAATTTAGCTTGCCGCCATCCGCTAAGCGATCTGAAAAGTGATTATGTCGAGTACGAAACGCCAGACCGAGACACACTTTCACAGGGGCGGTTTGCCGCTGAGATCGACATATTTGAGCGGATACCCAGAACCGACAATTCTGATTCTTATTGGTCCGAAGCTAGCTTCCTTTCCGCAAGAGTTTGCATTCTGAGTGCGGTATCGATGCTTCAGATCTTTGCCCTGAATGCGGCCAATGCTGAAGTTGAGGTCACATGGGTGTTTGGCCCTATTGTCCATGCCGGCTGGGTTCAACGTGCCGCATTCCAGTCGGGTGCGCGGCAAAAGCAAAAAATTCTGATCGCAACCGAGGGCGCATCTGACGCACGTATCATTCGGCGGTCGCTCGATATCTTCCGCCCGAACGTGGCAGATTTTTTCAATTTTGTAGATGTCGATGAACGCCATCATTTCTGGGGAACCGGCAATCTCGTCAAATTCGCAGAGGGGCTTTTGCGAATTAACGTTCTCAATCAGGTCTTATTCGTTTTCGACAACGACGCGGAAGGTGTTGACGCTTTTCGCAAACTCGAAAAACTGAAACTACCTACGAACATGCGATCGATGCTGTTACCCGATCTTGAGGAATTTAGGGAGTTCGCCACCCGCGGTCCGGAGGGCGTTAGCGTTTCTGATATCAATGGGCGAGCCGCCGCGATTGAATGCTATCTCGACCTCCGTTTGGATCAATATCCCGCCCCTCAGGTCACATGGAGCAACTTTAAAAAGGACATCGACGCATGGCATGGCGTGTTGGATTTCAAAGAGTCCTATTCAAAGTATTTCTACGATCAGCCCGATGATCTACTGCGAAGTGGTAGCTACGATGTCTCTAAGATTTTGAAATTACTTGACGCGCTGATCCACCAAGCCGGGCTAGTAATCCCGGTGATTTGAGGGGCTATTCTTACTTAACTTGCCAGCGCGTCCCTGGTTATTGCCCAATAAGGCGTTCCAGCTGACGCGCCAAAGGCGCGCGGCTGAACCTTGTCATTGGAGATGTAAAAAAACCATTCCTATAAATTACAAGATCCAGGATATTCATCAGCCCAACCTGAAATCAGCAGGTTGGGCTATCTTGGATTTTGTTCTGTAATCGAGTCCGAGTCTTACATCACCTGGGATTTATCAGTCAGCCACCATCAGAGGCTTTCGGCCAATTTGGAGTGAGTGGGTTTCATGCAATAACAGGTGGATGACTCATCGAGAGAGGCTGCGTAACCAGATGGCTGCGTACCGCCCGCGGGAAAATAAGCGTGCCGAGAGCTCTTACAGCATTCTTGAGAAAGAAAAATTAACTGCTGAATCGGGAGCACTCTGCCTCATACGCAAAACAGATTTTTTCAAAGCCCCCCGGATAGAGTTACGGAGCCATTTGATTTTCCCTGCCGACGGGTTTTCACTTTTGGGGACATGCCAGCCCTTCCAGAGTTTAAAATCTACGCAGAAATGCCCGAACTCACGCATGGCCTGTCTTTTTGCCGCATGTGTCCCTTTCGTATCAATAACTTCAATTCTGAAAATACCGTTACATTCTTCATAAAGTTCTGATGCTGGGTTTAGATAAAGCACAACGTCGGTGAAGTAATTTCTTCCGGGCACAATTGGGCATTTAAACTCAACCTCATCATCTGCAGAATCGATGAGAAGCGTATACCTTGTCGAAGACCGTAGCTGGTACGGGATGGAGTGTACGATTTCAATCTCAAGCTGTTTTGCATTACATAGCTCCGCCTGGACAAGTTCATGTCCGACTCCCTTTGAACCATTGCCATGTCCGCGTCCAGATCCCGGCAAATAAGAAAAACTGCTCTTTCTGTACTTACGGTAAACTGGTTTCATCTGCAGGAAGTTCGTTGGCGAATAAAAGACCAGCTGCTCATATTCAACCGGTTTGATTTCCCGCAAGTAGAGAGCCTCATCAATAGAAATCGGCTCAGCATCAGTGGAGGGGGCAAGCAATGCAACTGTCTTCATCAGATAACTCCAGGCTGCCAGCCCCGGTCTACAGGCCTTGGCGATACGAGGTTTAATGCCTTAGCCAGGGCGATATCAAGCATCACAATTTCGTGTCCATCAAGATAAACACAATCCTCAATTTGCCTGGCGGTATCCCTGAAAAAAACTTGAAGATAATTTTCATTGTTTTTTTGTCTGGCGACGAACCATAGCTCCTGTTGATAAACCTCTTTCGTCAAAAATTTCTCAAATTTGATACTTGAAACGCCTTTTTTTGAAAAAGATCTCCAGTATTTTTGCAGATAAAACTGGATGGCTGACTTTACAAAAACCAGATCGGTAAAATCCCTATTGGTGAGAACAAAATCAAAAAACTCCGCAGAGACAATCGTATGCCTCTCTGTTCTTGACCTCCTTGAATTGAAGGCATCCCTGAACTCAACCTCACTAACTTCAACTTGGGCATAGATGCGGATATTTTTATGCGAAAAATTAATCATTTTCGATTTCATCCCACAGTTTCGCGAGATATGACGCTGACACCTTAAGCCTCCGCTCCTTAGCAAGATAATTGGCGACGGCCCTGAATCCTGCCCCCTCGTTCTTCAACTCCACTATTTCACCCCAGTGTGCCAGGACTTTTTTCTTCAATACCGGTCGACGACCTTTTTTCATCAACTCAGCAGCTTTGGATTTTCTCAAATGTGAAAAGTCGTCGAATTGCCGTTGTGCCGCCACACGGTACCCTTTTCCTCGGACGGTATCCCATCCAGCCTTTCGGGCAGCAACGACCAGTGCGGCGTATTTCACGGCACGTCCTGGCAAATCCGATTCAGCATTTTTGAACTGAAAGGAGAGCTTTACCCCGGACTGAAAAATGGCCAGAATTTGAGCCTCCGGCAAGGTCGCCAGCCAGGACAGAACTTTTTTTCGATCATATTCACCGATCCCGGTGAGTGCCGTCAGCGATTCGTCCATACTTACCCCCGGGTATAAGTCAGCGTTTCCTTCAGCCTAAAGTGGCCCGTTTCAAGCGAGACTTGCTGCAGAGCTTCTTCGTGACGAAATCCGTGCTCAACACACTCAAAATATCTCTCCACCGCAAAATTGTGTTTAAGCCCATGTGTCCCTCTTCCCGTGGTAAACTGCCCGGTTTTTTGAGCTGCAAGGTTAATTGCGTGAAGATAAGTCGGGTAAAGACTTTCGAGGAAATTGTGGCAATCAAGATGGTGCTGAAGTCTCTCGTAAGTAGTGATGGAGATATAGTGATCTGTTTCCTTCCCGCCTTTTTCCACGGAAGCGACAACCCCAACCTGGTCACCGGTCACAGGATCTGAACTGACACCCCTCATAGAGTTTTTTGTTAACGGATTCCGCATCCCATTGCCAGGCGCCCCTACTCCTTCAGCGCGAAATCCTCCTTCGTACTGAAGTGTTGCCTGCAACTGATAAACGGGATTGTCTATCGCCTCCAGCAAAGACAATGGCTCCGCGTAGGCCCGACTGGAAAAAGATCTGCTGGATTTCTGCAGGCACTGACGGGCAGATTTTGCAAGGGCTCTTCTTGAAGCCGCCAGATCTAACTGTCCCGAGGTTAAGGAATGCTGGTCGACATATTGGTTGTAGGCGAATTCAAATTTTGAAATTGCCGCCTGATATGCCTCAAAGGTTTGTCGCGAATGTCCATTTCGGGTGTGATGCTCGAGGCGCTTGCGCAAAGAGGACTCAATAGACCGTGCCAATAGATCAGTCTCCAGGAGGTCGGTGCCACCCATTTTATGGAAATCATCGATCAAGTTATGAAACTCCCTGCGATACCGATTCCATACCCCAAAAGACCGAATCCCCAGAGGTGCCAGTTCCTTTTTTTGACCAATCGCTCGGAGGCCTTGAAGGATTGCCTCCCCCTGCGAATGAATAGATTTTGGCCAACGATGATTCATATCAAAAACCTCCTGCATAACCTTTCCGTGCTTAAGACTGGGCCCAAAAGAGTCCTTGGCTGATAAGATGACGTGCTTTTTTGTGGCACTGCCTGTGCCGGCGGTAGCAGATCCGCGAAGTTTCACTTAGAAGCTCTATAAATAAGTTGAAGCAACAAGCTTCTTTCCATCAGCAGACCAGGGCTTCCTTCTGGATCGACGGATGGAACGTCCATTCTGAACCTGGATAATGCACACATGCACCGGAACTCAGATAAGGATCTGGTTCGCCATCAATAGGTATCCACGGTTCATACGATCCGGCTTCGGAAGAGGTCAGTACCTGGGCCTGTAAAGTAGTTTGTGTAAATGGCTTTGCTTTTGGTTGTCAGTAAGCGGGCATTCTGTCTTCAAATATAATAGTAAATCG
>JAFGKO010000131.1 GCA_016928525.1 Anaerolineales bacterium
CGATGGGTTAACGGCAACGTGATGCTCAAAACCATTTTCGCAAATGTACTTCAGAAGCTCCTGGAAGCGCGGAACTTTAATGACGCCATACCCACCAAAGGTTTCAATGGGATCATTGGTCAATTCGCCTTCACCAACGTAGGCAAGGACGCGGCCATTCAGATCATCGGTGGACACACGGCAGTAGGTGAATGGCTCTGCCCGAACGCGGCCAACAACTGTGCCAAATGTATTTTCCTTGCCTACTGAGCCAGCGATAATTTCCTGGTAATCCATCACCGGGATATCCTCAATGAAAATATCTTTTGGCAGATTGGAGCAGTGGAAGATAACACCCTTATCAGGATCATTGCTGTAGTTGTTGTTCCAATCGACAATGGCACTTGGTTTGCCCGAAGCAAGGGCCATAACGTACATACCAACTACTCCCGCGATATCTGTTTCGCAGGCGCTGGGTATCAGGTTATTGCTCATCATGCTCATGATGGTGCAAGGCACTATGCCATAGAATTGTTCCATAGCCGTCCAGCACTGAATGGCGCTGGCATTAAGGCCCATATCTGCCATCCAACGGTCGATGGTGAATCCCAGCTTGGCGATCTTGAGGAGTGCCTCGTCCGGGATACTTTGAGTGGATACATACGCCTTTATTTCTTCGAGCTTATTGGCAACGCCCGCATCGCCATCATCCAGGCCATTTATCCAGCCAAACAGCTCGTACAGGTCCAGGGTCTCGACCGATATGCCGGTTCGTTCGAGAAGCTTCTCGCTGTAACGCACAGTCTTAAAGGCTTCTGGACGTGCACCAATTGCCCCGATGCGAGCAGTTTTGAGACCGCGCACCACGTGGCAAATACTGATAAAGCGGGATAAATCTACCTGGAAATCTTCACTGAGTGGGTCAACTGTATGTAAATCGGTCAGGGAGTATTTGATACCATACTGGCGCAGATTGCAGCAGGCTGACATTTTCCCGCAAAAGGCATCGCGCCGGTCAGCGATCGTCATCTTCTCGACATCGTCAGGGAACGCCTGGATTAAAACTGGTACGTTCAGGCCCGCAAAACGGAGGGCGTTGGCAATGGCACGCTCGTCACCAAAGTTCGGCAGTGTGACGATAATCCCTTCTATATCTTCCCTGTGCTGCTTGAATAAATCCGCACACTTATGCGAATCTTCTAATGACTCGATGCTGCCAAATGGGGTATCCTCTGGAGTGAGGGTAACCACATTAAGCCCTGCTGTTTCGAGAACATCAAGAACCGTTTGTCTACCCGTTTCGCAGAGGTGATCGGGGAAAAACCCCCGATTGCCGACGATGAGTCCAACTGTAGTTTGTTTCATAGATATGCCTCCTTGCATCCTATAAGACACCAGTTATGTTATTAGATTAAGTTGTAACATTATCGACTCTGCCACGAACAGAGTCCGATTCTGTCCACTTCTGAACAGGTATTCTGTGTACGGATATTGAGGAAGAAAATAAACGGGCCGTCTTTGTCAGTTCACCAACTGACATATTCCCTAAAACATGACGGCCCGATGAATTCTCCTCCTTAAACCCGGCTTCCGGGTCTACAGTTCGGTGATGTCAATCGCGTAGACTTGGAAAAGCCGCAGCTTTCCTGTTTCTACACTTAGCAGGATGTATAATCATCTGAAACAGCGTCTTGGTTGTCCATTTTGCTGCATAATTGTCAGGAGACGTGATAGACACAAAGATGATATTCGGGACCTCATAGTAGACATAGATGATCCCATTTGAGCCGATTGCCAGCGGGATATACGTGTGTTGTACTTACTACTGTAGCGCCCTCATTGGTATCTCCCCCTGGTCGCCAGGCCAATTTCAGTCACTTCCACCAATAGAATGCATGATTGTGTGCTCATCAACTTCGCCAGAGAACTCAGCCGTTTTCTTCCGATCCCTCAGAACCATAATACGGTGGCCTGTGCGCATAACCTCGTCCAATTCAGAGGAAATGAAGACACAAGACTTACCTTCTTCGGCCAGCGAAAGCACCATCTTTTGGATCTCGGCTTTCGCCCCGATATCAATACCTCTGGTGGGTTCATCCAGGATCAGAATGCGCGGGTTTGTAGCAAGCCAGCGAGCAAGGATTACCTTCTGTTGGTTGCCGCCACTCAGATTCTTGACTGGCTGATCAGCAGAGGGAGTTGCAATATTGAGCATCTCGATATACCGTTCTGCGATCTCATATTGTCTTTTCATGCTCAGATATTTGAACCAGCCCAGGTTGGCTTGCATCGCCAGGATGATATTCTCCCGCACGGTCAGTTCACCCACGATTCCTTGGGCTTTCCGGTCTTCCGGGCAAAGAGCCACGCCGCGCTTGATGGAGTCGAGCGGGGAATAATCTTTGATCGCTTTGTCCCCTATAGTGAGCGAGCCGCTATCTGGCTTATCGATACCGAACAAAAGCCGCGCTATTTCAGTACGACCTGAACCGAGAAGACCAGCCAGACCAACAACTTCACCAGCATGTAATTCCAGGTCGAATGGCTCTACAGAGCCCGTGAGGCCAAGTCCTTTCGCCTCCAGCAATGTTTCGTCGCCTTCAATATGCTGACCGCTTTCAAGCTTGGTTTTTGACATGTCGTCATAGACGGCCAGGCTTCGTCCGATCATTAGCTTGATCAGTTGCATGCGTGTCAAGGCGTCCGTATGGTAAGTTCCTACAAGCTTCCCGTTTCGAAGGACGGTAATTCGGTCAGCAATTTCAAAGACCTGATCAAGAAAATGGGAAATAAAGATGATACCCACTCCGTTTTCTCTCAGCCTGCGAATTACCCGAAAGAGCTGATCAACTTCACTCATGTCCAGGCTGGAGGTAGGTTCATCCAGTACGAGCACTCTAGCAGATGAAATCTCGAGCGCGCGCGCGATGGCCGCCATTTGTTGAACCGCCACCGAGCATGCCCCCAGTGTTTGCTCGATATCCAGGTCGACTCCCAACCCCTGCAAGATACGCCTGGCCTCTTCAGCCATGGCCTTCCTATCGATGAAGCCCCATTTCATCGGTTCCCGGCCAATCAGGATGTTTTCTGCCACGCTCAG
>JAFGKO010000132.1 GCA_016928525.1 Anaerolineales bacterium
GCCTTTTCAGCCCCGTTGGGCAGTTTGTGCCGAGAACATCGCTCTCTCTCCGACAAGCTGCTAGTGCCGCGCTAAACTGCACACTAACAAGTTTGTACGCCAACTGCAAGGAAATTGTAGGTTATGCCTGTCATATAATCGGCCTGTATCTGCCATTATATGAAACGCTTGATCTCTAATCGATTCGTATCGATCCGCACGAAAATCATCCTGCCATTCTTGCTGCTGGCATTGGCACTCGCCATTGCAGCCGGGTACATGGCCTGGCAGGCGGCGTCCGATTCCATACAAGAACGATTCGTCAATCAACTGATCGAAGTGGGGAAACTGGCCAATGAAGGCATGGTGCGCCAGGAAGACCAGATGCTCGAAACCTTGCGCTTGTTGGCCAATACAAGTGGGATGCCAGAGGCCATCACCAACCGGGATACATCCACGCTTCGCAATCTCGCGTTACCTCTGGCGGTCAATACCCAGGAAGATGCCGTGATTATTCTTGGGATTGATGGCGTCTCTGTCCTTTCCATGTACCATCGTCCGGGCGGATTAATCGAGGAATACATCTACACCCAGGGAGACGACGGGATGCGTCCCTGGCAAATTGTGCAACTTGTTATTCAAAGACAAAGCGATGAGCGCGGAGACAAATTTGCCGCTTACCACGAAACTCCTTATGGGAATTACCTTTTCATCTGTGGGCCGGTTTTAGACGAAAACCAGTCCTTGGTAGGAGCAGTATTGATCGGACGCTCCACAGACAAATTGGTTCAAGAACTGCGCAACGAGACCCTGGCACAAATCACCCTGTACGACACAATGGGGCGTACAGTCGCAACCACTTTCCTTGAACCGCCAGTGCTCGGGCCGCTGACGTCGCTTGGAGTGATCGAAGGACAAGATAGCAACAGCACAATCCGTACACTTACTATTGCGGACATTCAATACAGCGAAATCATGGGAGCATGGAAGGCGCGCGGGCAAAATCTCGGAGTCATGGGCGCATCCTTCTCACAAAACTTTCTCGTCCGTATGGGTAAGCCCACCTGGCTCAGAGTGGTTACACTGGTTTCCGTAGCGGCCCTGTTAGTGATTGCGATAGGCATTTTTATCTCGACCATCATCAGCCGACCCATTCTGCAACTGGAAAAAGCCGCCTCCGCAATTGGTGAAGGGAATCTGGGGGTAAGAATTAGCTCTACAGGTCACGACGAAGTTGCCAGTCTCACCCGGGAATTTAACCTCATGGTCGAGCGGCTTCAAAAATCCCGTGCAGACCTGATAGCGGCATACGACAGCACCATCGAAGGCTGGGCAAAAACACTCGAAGCTCGTGACTATGAAACACTGGGCCATTCTCACCGGGTTGTCGATCTTACCCTCAAGCTCGCCAGGACAATGGGAATTTCCGAAGATGAACTGGTGCATGTCCGTCGTGGAGCTTTCCTGCATGACATTGGGAAGCTCGTGATCCCCGACAGTGTTTTGCAAAAGGCAGGCCCACTTACAAAAGAAGAATGGGAAATCATCCGTAAACATCCGACGGCAGCCTACGAGTTTCTGAAAGATATCGAATTTCTTGAAAAAGCCATCAACATCCCATACTGTCACCACGAATATTGGAATGGCAGTGGCTACCCACGCGGGTTAAAAGGCACTGAAATCCCACTGGAAGCACGCATATTCACGGTGATAGACCAGTTTGACGGAATTCGCTCCGAGCGCCCATACCACCCGGCTCGCTCTGTCGAAGAAGCCTTAAAGGTGCTTGGAGAAGGCAGGGGAACGCTTTACGACCCACAGGTATTTGATACATTCCTGGAATTCATGCAAAGGAATGGTAATGAACCAGCAGAATGAGAAAGAGCCGCACTCATCACGACTCTTGCTTTTTTTGATCCTGCTCTCGGTTGGCGTTTGCTTGCTTTATGTGTGGGCTACCCAGTCCATCCGTCCGCTATACGATCTCTCGCGAGACGAATCGATCCCGTACTCTATTAATGCGACCAAAACAGCCGATTACAGCCCGGATTTCCATGCACCCGTTGGCAACGTCAGCCTGAGCATCATTCTCGATCTCTTTCAGGACCTTGATCCTGCTTCCGTACCAGAAAGCCGGATGGCAACCCTGGTTGGGTCCCTGCAAACCCCGGTTTCATCTGTGACTGCCCCGGCCGGATCCACACAAACGGATTCCACGGCTCAAGCAACATCAGTTGTAGAAACAACGATTCCTGAGACAGCTCTCACGGAAAACCTGGTTGTGATCCCTAATACGCCCATCCCGTCTACATCGACAGCCGTTCCACCGCCCCCGCCTCCACCGCCCCCAAAGCCTACAAAACCGCCAGAAGAAGAGCCTCCTACACCTGTACCTCCAACCCCAATCCCACCCGCCACGCCTGAACCGGCGCTCCTGGAAATCATCAATCCATCCAGCGATGGCGCAACCCTTACCGCTAATGACGATACAACCTTCGAAGCTAAAGCCTGGGACCCGGCTGTTGGCACCAACAATGGAGATGGAATCACATCGGTCACGTTCAGGCTCTACGATTCGATTGGGAATACAATTCACACATATATCGATACGGCTTCCTCCTATTGCGCCTTTGGCGGAAATAACAACTGTAGCGACGCAGCCTCAGCGGGTATCCTGCTTAGCAGCGATACCTACACCCTGGAAGCAACCATGCTCACTAATGCAGGCGAGACGAAAACGCTCACACGGGCTTTTGTCATTCCAGCGCTTACGCAGTTGAACATTATTGTCCCGCCCGCTGATGGCACCAGCATTACAAACATGAATGATACGAGATTCGAAGCCGAAGCCTGGGATCCTGCAATTGGTATAATGAATGGGGATGGAATCACATCGGTCACATTCACAATTTATGATTCGATAGGGAATATAGTTCACACTTATACTGATATCACCAGCCTCTATTGCGCCTTCGGCGGAGATAGCGCATGTGCTCCCTCGGTCGCGGCTGGCATTACCCTTCCTGCCGACACGTACACCTTGGAAGCCACCGTGCTCACCAACGCAGGTGGGACTGAGACAGTCACGCGCACTTTTATCATCCCCTGACGATTTGCAACCATCCCTGGATCATTGCGTAAGTAGTGTAGAAGTATCTTTTTGAAAATGGGGTGTGGGGAGTTTTGGGCGGGCGTTGCCCGCCTAAAATTCCCCACCTCCCCTCTTTTTGAGAAGAACTATATAGAACACATTACGAAAGGAGTACGCAATGAACACTGGCTATAAGCAACTTACTCGTAGCAACACCAACCGCATGATTGCAGGTGTATGCGCTGGGCTGGGTGAATACCTGAATATCGACCCGACTGTGGTCCGCTTACTGTTCGTACTGGGCTTCTTCCTGACCGGGCCGGGCATCTTGATCGCCTACCTGGTCATGGCAGTTGTCGTCCCCGAACCCGCGCTGATGCAATAACCATTGGCAAGACTTGCCAAAGCCCATGACCTGAACTATAATCCCGCGTTGCGGGATAATCCCGAAGCCTTGGCATAATGCCGAGGCTTCGGGCGCGTAGCTCAGCTGGTTAGAGCGCACGGTTCACATCCGTGAGGTCGTGGGTTCGAGTCCCTCCGCGCCCATAGAGAGTCATCGTTTTGCGGTGGCTCTTTTTTATCCCATCCGTGCCCCCGCAAGGGGGATGATAAGGTCGTGGGTAAGTGCCCCAAAGGGGTATCGAGTCCTCGCGAAGCATCCCACGGGGGCTCCGCGCCCATAAGGCCCTAATATGTACTCACGGTTGGCAATTTTAGCCGACCGTGAGTATGTGAAAGGCAAAAAAGGGGAAAAAACAAGCGCACCACGGGTGCACATCTTGTATGGCCAAGCGCAAAAATTGCAGATCAAGTATCTTCTCAAAAAGCTGGGACTACGCACACGCGCTGCGCCGGTGCGCTACGCGCCCAAAAATGGGTTGCCTTCGGGGGAATAAGATCGATAGTCACTCGGAAAATATAATGTTAAATCATAGACTCCAGGGCAGCACGACGTTCACTATAGTCCGGATTGGTATGCAAAGGCAAGCATAGGTCGAGGGATGTCTTGCCCATAAGCAGATTGACAGCAAACGCCATGCAAGTCGCCTGGCCACACTGCTTACAGTTGGTCTGTGGCAGGATGATGTAGACATCCAACGGGCGAGGCGGTCGTTGTAGTTTGGTCACTGGTGTGAGTTCGTGACGGTGTTCCCAGATAGCATTGATGGCTTCCGTGAGCGCCTTCAGTAAAGACAAACCCTCAGTCACGTCCCTGACCTGGGTGATGGTGATCCGCTGGCGATAGATGGTGATGAAACCGGGTTGTCGGCGCAAGCTGAGAGTAAGCGTTTCGGGATTGAAACCGATCACATTCGGCAGGGTAGCCAGGTAAGGAAGAACGTCATCCAGCGGGCAGGAGGGTTTGCCCGTGACAATGATCTTGCCCGGCTCTGCCAGGCAGGGGGTGGTATCGGTGAGCAGGATGGTTTCGAGAAACATCAGTTTTTGAACAGGTTTCCGCTTATCTTCAACGCGCCCGTACCGGGCACTTCGATCATCACTTTTCAACCGCCTTCGAGCAAATCGCGCGCCTTGCCCTTAAAATGCTCGCGCAGGAATTCCAACGCGCTCTCCGCGTCACTGTCCATCAGAATGCGCATCAACTCGATGATGTCCTTATCTTCCAGTACAACGGTCAATGCTTTTTTCATGCCAACCTCCTCACCCAATCGCTGGAGCTTCGATGACGATCTCCTCCAATGCAGCCAGATTTTCAGCATACTGTGACTCGGTCAGCGGCGGGCAGTCGGCCAGTTTCTTCTGCGCAGCAGCCAATTTTAGCGCAAAGGAATAACAGGTCGGCTCGCCGCACTGCTTGCAATTCGTGTTGGGAAGCAATTTGTAAATCGCCATCGGTGAGGGACGCTGGCGCGTTTCTGTGCTGGGCGTGATTTCGGCACGATGCACCCAGGTGCGGTTGACCAGGTCGATCAGTCCCTTGATTTCCTGTTCTGCGCCTTCCCGATCCTCCACGTTGCTGGCGGCAATTTCATAGGCATGAAAGGCGATGTTGTGCCCACCCTTCTTCCAGGTCAATGCATTGGCGCCAGGGTGGTAGATCGCGCCGCGCAGCGTGGCGTTGAGATAAGGCAGGACTTCGGAGATATCAACGGTCAAGCGCGCTCGCGCTGCGTAGCGTTCCGCGCCCGGATCGCAAGGCGGGGTGAAGACTTCAAGGTCATATTTTTCGATCAACATGCTACCCTCCCAAATTCATTTTACAGATTTTGTCCCAACGCTTCAACCTGAACTTCGACCTGCTCCAAATCAAGCGGCGCTTCATCGCTCAAACCTTCATCCTGCTTCCAGACCACACTACCCATTTCATCCAGCAGAACCAAAGAAGGCGCACGGATGACGCCGTATTGCTGCGCTAGATCGGGGCGACGGTCGAGATCGACGCGGATGACACGCACGGGCACGTTCCAACTGTCTATCTGGGTGTTTGCGTTGTTGTAGACCAACAGTTCACACTCACAGCCGCGCGCCTTGTTGAAGAATAACAGGGCAGGTTCCCCGTTCAGTTCGAGCGGTAGTCGCGGGGCGAACCAGCCCAGTTGAACGGCTTTCAGTCCCAAGATAAGTGCCAAACCAAGCGAGAAAACCAACCACAGGACTTTGCGGCTCATGCAATCCACACAAAATACAAACCAACGGCAATCACCACTACCCCGGCAATCTTTTCCAGAGCCTCGTTCCAGCGACCGAAAGCCTGCATCCGTTTAAGGATGCCTGTGAACGTCCCGGCCAGCACGATCGGCACGCCGCGCCCGAGGGCATAGACGAACAACAACGCCGCGCCGTAAAGGAGCGCGCCCTTTGCCATCACATAGGTCAAGATGGCGGCCAGCACAGGCGTGGCGCACTGTGATGCCACCAGCCCGGAGACCAACCCCAGCGCCAACGCGCCGGGCGCGCCTTTGAGGGTGACCTGTTCGCGCAGTCCGCCCAACCAGAGCGGCATCTCGATGTGGATCAGGTCGAGCATGTTCAACCCGATGACGAAACAGACAAAAGCCACCAGATAGTACCACCAGGAGGTCGATGCTCCCACCAGCCCGCCGATCAGCCCCGCCGCCACGCCCAAGAGCATGAAAGTCAATGCCAGGCCAATGGCAAACATCAAAGAAAGTGTGAAAGCACGCCTGCGCGGCAGGTCGTGTGAACCGCCGACATAACCCACCACCAACGGGATCATTGCCACGTTGCAGGGGCCGATGCTGGTAAGGATGCCGCCCAGGAAGACCAGCGCGAAAGCCAGCAAGGAAGCGTTTTCGATGAGGGTGAAATCGAGGTTCATATTATTGTCCTGCCGCCAAGCGGGTTAATGTATCGCGGAATTGATCGGACGGCATGGCGCCGATGAAAACCTGACGGATTCCTTGCGCATCGTAAAAGACCAGAGTCGGGATGGATTGCAGGCGTTCGCGGCGCAGGATGTTGGCGTTGTTTTTGTCGTACACATCCACGTCGATCAGCACAACGGCGTCTTGAAAGTCGGGATAGATATTTGCCACGGTGCCCATCATCTCTTTGCAGGGAATGCAATCCAGTGAATGCAGGAAAACAAAGGTTGGACGTTTGGCGTTGAGCGCCTGGTCGAGCTGGGATTCGAGCGAAGCAGTAGAAGCAGATGAGTTGCCGCCGCCTCTGAAGGCAAAGATGACGATCATCAGCAGAGCGATGCCTACCAGGATCAACAGGGTCGGCGGCTGCTTGCGGGCCGGGCGTTTGCGCCTGAGATATTTGTGGGCGGGCATTATTCGTCCTCGTCTGAGACAGCAAATTGAAGAACGGCAGGCGGGGTGCCGAGCAAAAGCAGCAGGGTCACGATGACTGCCGAAGCGAGGCACCAGCTGCATACTGCTTTGATCACGAAAGGCTCAAGATAGGTGAGATAGAGCGAGAA
>JAFGKO010000133.1 GCA_016928525.1 Anaerolineales bacterium
TCTGGGCAGTCGATGGGTTGGCCGCTTACGTCGGGGTGATTCAACGTGCGTTTCGCACGTCTCTGCGCACCGGTCAACGCGGCGCGCCGCGCAAGATTGCTTGGCCGAACGTGGGCATTGTCCAGGTCATCAAACGACGGGCGGAAGGTCAACTGAGCGTTGAGCGACGGATGTATCAAGGCGACCCCACGCTGGTCCAGGCGGTGATTGAGACCTCGCAAGGCGGCAGTGGCGGCATCAATACTGCGTTCATCGAACGCCTGAATGCCACCTTCCGCCAATGCCTGGCCTGTTTGGGACGCCACACCCGAGCCACCGCACGCACGTTGGCTACGCTCGAACACGGCATGTTTCTGGTTGGTTGCCTGTATAATTTCTGTACCCCGCATGACAGTTTGCGTCTGCCTCTCTACATCGGACGCTATGGACGACGGCGTTGGGTACAACGCACGCCCGCGCTCACCGCTGGTCTCACCGATCATATCTGGTCGGTCGAAGAGTTATTGACTTTCAAAGTTCCGCCGCCGCCTTTCGTGTCTCCCAAGCGCCGCGGACGACCGCCTAAACCGACGCTTGTGGAGGCTGCCGCATGATCACGTTTTTCTGCGGAGCTACCCAAACAGCTATTAGCCAGGATTCCTCGAATTCTCCCATACATTTGATCGATCTCACAACCAAGGTTTTATCCCCAGGTGCCCTGGCGGACGATCAGTTCAGGGACAAGAATACCCTGGCGCGCCGATGATGGTGGAGGGTGTTTTTTGTATCCGCACTGATTTTGTTCGCAAGGTCAGCATAATTACCTGCTGCTGTCCAACGCGATGCGGCACGCCGGGAAACGCGTGCCGCCGATCGCGAAGAAGATGGAAGCACGCGTGACGCCCCGGCAAAACTCGCCTCAAACAGGCTATTCAGTTTGGATCCGATCGGGAGTTCAAAACCATGCATACATCTTTTTGCAAAATCCCAAGTCTTGTCCTATAATATTTTGTTGGTTGGTGCGACAAACTAATTATTTTAGCTGCAAGAGCCCAGATATTCAAAAAGAAGAAATCCTTTATTGAGATACAATTTATCTGATTGGCGAAAGTTATAAGAGTTAAGATAGATTTTTTATAATGACATGGTTGATATTTTGGTAATTTTGGCATCATCATCCCTTAATAAGCCAGTTATGCCTTTTCTTTTTCTCGCAGGCTGCTATAGGTTAGGCCTGTGAAAGTGTGTAAGGATTACAGATACACTGGTAAACATCTGGCGGATTTGTGTGTGGCATCAGCGTGCTGTGAAGTAATGTGCCACAGTGACGCTGGCTAACAAATATCTGGATAGTCGATGAACTAGAAAGGAGTGGCAAACCATCTGTTAGGAATTTAAGCTATCCTACAAACAATATCTGTGACGAAATATTGATAACATAAGGAGAAAAGCAATGTCCCGTAAATTTGCTCGCTTGGCTATCGTTATGATAGTCCTCACGCTGGTTATCAGCGCGGTTGGGCCAGTTGTTCAAGCCCAAGATACTGTTATAGTTGGCTTGTCCTTCTCCGACTTCGCGACTGAGCGTTGGAAGAACGAAGAAGTTTTGATGCGCGCGCTGCTTGAAGATAAGGGCTATGAAGTAATTTCACAAGAAGCCAATCACGACGTGAAATTGCAGAATGATCAGATTGAAAACATGATCTCCCAGGGCGTCAAAGCTATTATCGTCGTCGCAGAAGATGGTGATGCGGCAGCGACGGCAGTCGACAGCGCTGCTGATGCTGGCGTGCTGGTGATTGCCTACGATCGCCTGATCAAGTCACCCAATATTGCGGCTTATGTCTCCTTCAACAATGTTGCAGTGGGTCGTGGGCAGGCAGAGGGTGTGATGACAGCGGTTGATATCGAGGGTGGCGAATGGACCGTCGACAACCCGCTCAAACTGGTCAAGTTGGGTGGCAGCCCGACTGACAATAACGCGATCTTGTTCCGCCAGGGTCAAGACGAAATCCTTCAGCCCTACGTGGACGAAGGCATTATCGAAGTGGTCGCCGACCAGTGGGTTGATAACTGGGATGCCGTCAACGCCCTCAAGATCATGGAAAACATCTTGACCGCGATTGATAACGAAGTTGACGCCGTGGTTGCCTCGAATGACGGTACCGCGCTGGGCGCTTTGCAGGCGTTGAAAGCCCAGGGGTTGGCCGGTGTGGTCCCGATTTCGGGCCAGGATGCGACGGCGGATGGGTGCAACAGCATCGTCAAGGGCGAACTGACTGTGTCGATCCTCAAGGATATTCGCGACCTGTCCCCGCTCGCGGTTGATCTAGTTGACAAACTGCTCCAGGGTGAAGACGCCGGCCTCGTCGAATATACGATGGCTGAGTTGACCAACGATCCCGAAAAAGAAGGCACCGTGATGGCCTACTTCTTGCCGGTGGTGCAGATTACCGCCGACAACGTGTATGACCTGGTGGTTGTGAGCGAGTTCCAGAGCTACGACGACGTTTACCGCGATATTCCCGAAGACGAGCGTCCGCCAGTACCCGGCGAAGAGTAAAATGGATCTTCTCCAATCAACATACCTTTGTTGTGTCTGGCACGTTTAGCCGAACGATGAAGTGTAGTTGAGATGGTCTAAAAAAAAGAGCTTCCCTGCTGATAGCAGATGTGCCTGAAATAGGGAAGCTCTTTTGTAAATCAAGGACAAGTATTTTATGCACGACGAAACGCAAGATATTATTCTCGAGTTCCAAAATGTCACCAAAAAATTCCCAGGGGTGACAGCTTTGAGTGATGTATCTTTTTCGGTTAAGCGCGGTGAGATTCACGGCCTCTGCGGTGAAAATGGGGCGGGAAAATCTACCCTGATGAAAATCCTGTCGGGGGTTTATCCTTTGGGCACCTATGAAGGAACCGTCCTTTATAATGGGCGTGAATTGAAGCTTGAAAACAGCGCGATTCGGCAAGCGACCCAAGAGGGGATTGCCACAGTTTACCAAGAGCTTACCCTGATTCCTGATATGACCGTTGGCGAGAACATCTTCCTGGGCAAAGAGCCAACCGAACACGGAGCAATCAATTGGGCAAAACTCTATGCTGATACGCGGCAGCTTCTCACCCAATACAATCTAGACATTGAACCCCAGTCTGTTATGAAGACTCTCGGTGTTGGCAAAATGCAAATGACCGAGATCGCCAAAGCACTCTCCGAGAACGCAAAAGTGCTGATTCTCGATGAGCCAACGAGTGCTTTGACCGAAGCTGAAACCGAAAAATTGATGGAGATTTTGGATCTTCTCAGAACGCATGGGGTTACCTGCATTTACATCACTCATAAGATCGAAGAATTCTTCCGGATTTCTGATACGATCACGGTCCTGCGTGACGGCAAAGTCATGACGACCCAACCCACCCAAGAGCTGAGCCGAGAAAAATTGGTGAGCTACATGGTGGGGCGTGAAATGACAGAACGTTTCCCCGAAGGCCACTACACCCCCGGCGACGTTATTTTTGAGGTAGAGAATCTTCACGCGCAAGACCCGTATTCCAGTCGCGAGGTGATTAAAGGTGTGACCTTCGACCTGCGCCGAGGCGAAATTTTGGGGATTGCGGGGCTGATGGGATCGGGACGTACTGAACTGGTGATGACCATTTTTGGGGAATACGGCAAGATCACCCAGGGCACTTTGAAGCTGGAAGGGCATGCGCTTAAACTCGCTAATTCGCGCGATGCGATGCTCGCCGGAATCAGCTTAGTGCCTGAAGATCGCAAACGACACGGGCTTGTCCTTCTCCAGTCTGTTTTGAAGAATATCTCTCTGGCTAACCTGGACCAATTTTCTTCATTTCTCGCTATTGATGAGAACGCCGAACTCAAAGCAAGTATGCAGTTTGCCAATAGCCTGTCGATCAAAACGCCGAACTTGCACGTACTTGTTTCGTCGTTATCTGGGGGGAATCAGCAAAAGGTTGTCATTTCGAAATGGCTCATGTCAAAACCCAAGGTCCTCATCCTGGACGATCCCACGCGTGGGGTCGATGTGGGAGCCAAGTATGAGATTTATAAACTCATGAACGATCTTGCGGAACAAGGCATGGCGATCATTATGATTTCGAGTGAACTGGAAGAAGTCTTGGGCATGAGTGACCGGGTGCTGGTCATGAGCGAAGGGCGCTCTGCGGGCACCCTCAATATTGAAGATGCAACACAAGAAAAAATTATGGCATTAGCGACGGGTGTTGCCTAGCTAACATCATCCTAACGTTTTCTGAAAGGCAGTCTGTTTGATGAGTGTGAATGAAATTCAAGCCAATAAAGAAAATTCTTCCCAACCTGAGGAGGAATCGAGTTTGGCCTCGGTTGTCATGCAGCAAATCCGGGCCAACATTCAGACCTATACGCTCATTGCAGCGATGCTTCTCATCTGGGCCTATTTCTATTATCGGACCGATGGTTTATTTTTGAATCCGCGTAACTTCTCGAACCTCTTCCGGCAAATGACGGTCACGGCGTTCCTGTCGGTGGGTATGGTCCTGGTGATTGTGACCGGCAACATTGACCTGTCAGTGGGTAAACTGGCGGGATTTGTATCAGTGGTTGTGGCATATTACCAGGCTGGATTCTTATCCGATAAGTTTCCCGATCAAGACGTCCTGGTTGCTGTTCTTTCCGTGCTGATTGGTGTGGGGGTAGGCCTTTTTGTCGGCGTCATACAAGGCTATATTATCGCCTATCTGGAAGTAACTGCCTTTATCGTGACATTGGGTAGTATGTGGCTGCTCAATGGCGCTATCCTGCTGGTAACCGAAGGCAAAACGATCCCCGCGAACAAACCTGCTTTTTCAAAAATCGCCCAAGGATACTTGCCCTCTGAGTTCGGTTGGGCGTTGGCGGTCTTTGTGGTCGTGTGGTTATTCTACTCGATGGTTAGCAGCCGCCAGAAAAAGCTCCGTTATGATTTTAAACTGCCCCCGCTCGGTCTGGACCTGCTCAAGACCGTAGCATTGTCGGGGTTATTCGTCTGGTACGTGTACCGTGTGAATGCCTATAAAGGCGTTCAGAACCCGGTGCTCCTGTTGGCGATTGTGGTCGTGGCGGTTTCTTATATCTCGAACAACACGCGTTTTGGCCGATATGCCTATGCCATTGGTGGTAACTGTGAAGCGGCCAAGCTCTCTGGTGTAAATATCCGCCGGAATATTTTCTCGATTTTTGTCCTGATGGGCTTCTTGTGTGGGATTTCGGGGGTAACTCTGGCGTCGTATGTTGGGTATGGCACGATCTCAGCAGGTGCTGGCTATGAGTTGGATGCTATCGCCGCCTGTATTCTCGGTGGCACATCTACTCTGGGCGGCATAGGCAGTGTGTTTGGGGCGATCGTGGGATCGTTGATCATGGCGAGTCTCACTAATGGTCTTCAGATGACCAATACCGCCGCCGCCTACCAATATGTGCTCAAAGGCATTGTGTTGGTGGTGGCCGTCTACGCCGATGTGCGCCTCAAACGTAGTCGATAGATATTGAGGCACGCTTCTGCTAGAGTGTGATTGATCTACACACGATCGACAGAAAGGTCCCGAATATTGACGAAAAGACGCCTGTGATGACAATGGTCCAGGCGTTTTTTGCGCGGAGGCCCAGGGAGCACAGCGAGACAAACTGCGCGTGACTTTTTTGTCTGTGTGCCGACATCCGCCGTTGCCCTGCTATCACAACTCGTGTTGTATGAAGTTTTTTGGGAGCAAAGGTATCATTGTGGTCGAGGTGGTTCTATCGCGCCCTAAAAAGGGGTGTGCCGCACCATGAGCAAAGCCAAACGGAACTCTTTGCTGCTTCTCTCCACTGCCGGGATACTCACGCTGCTGCTGGCAATGAGTGTGCCGACTCTCGTGCTATCCCCCGGTGAAGTATTCTCGCCAGAGAATTCGAAGGGTACGATCCTTGGATCGTCCGATTCATTCGCCGACGGCGAGATATCCAGTTGGACATTTCGGGGATTCATGACGCTGGTGTTCGTCCTCTTTTCAGTGTACATCATTTATTCGCTGTTCAGTGCAGAAGGGCGGCGGCGATTGGGGGTGAATCTGACCATCCTGGCGATTCTGCTCATGATCGTCTATTACTTTGACAAACACCCCCTCACCGAGAACGCCCAAGAGCCGGAGATGCCGATCAACAGCCCTGCCGACGACCTGAACGACGATTCCGACCTGTCGGCTGCTACCTTTTCCGGGGGAGAAGTCCCTACCTGGCTCGTGGTGGGGATCATTCTGGGCGCCTCAGCGCTCAGCACGGGCCTGCTGGTGGCGGGACTCCGGTTCTTTCGACAGCCTCCAGCAAACCCTGACTCGTCTCTACACCAACTGGCCGAAGCCGCTCAAAACACCTTCGAGTCGCTACAGGCGGGCGGAAGCCTGGAGACGGCCATCATCCGCTGCTACCACGAGATGAACCGGGTGGTCAAAGAGCAGCGGGGAATTGCCCGCGAAACCGCTATGACCCCGCGCGAATTTGAAGTGGAACTTGTCAGCAAGGGACTACCTCACACGGCGGTCGAAACCCTCACCCGCCTGTTTGAGCGAGTCCGCTATGGCAGTGTGTCATCGGGAACTGGCGACGAGACCACGGCGTTGGCGTGTTTGACCGAGATCATAAACACTTGCAGCGCGGTGCAGAATGACCATGATAAGTAACAGAGCCAAGGTGCTACTGGCCTTCGCAGTGGTTGCCTTGATATTTAGCGGGGCGACTCTGCTGTTTTGGGAATTCATGCGCGATACGATGCTCGTTCCCGTGTATTACGTCCTGTGGGTCGGCGGCTTGATGTTGAACAGCGTCCCGCAAGAGGCTTACCTGGTGCTGATCGTCTTCCTGAGCCTGGTCATCGGCGCGGAGACCGTAGGAGGTCTGCATATCGTGCCCCGCGTCGAGCGTGTGAGCCAAAATCAGCCGACGCCCGATACGCGCTACCTGCTTTGGCGCAACCTGTGCGCTTATGCGTATGACAACTGGTTTTCTAAAAACCGGTTAGTCCTCGAAGCCCGTAAGCTGATCCTGTCCATTCTGGCCTATGAGCAGGGAGTGGACCTCGTAGAAGCCGAGGCGCTGGTCCGGAATGGTGCGCTGGATGTCCCCGATGCGCTCCGAGACGTGATCGAGAACAAACCCCTGCCCGACGCGCCGCTGCCCAACCGTTCTGCCGGTGCGCTGTCTCAACGGCGTCTCCAGGAAGACACCAACCGTGATCCGCATGTCGAACGATTGATCGCTGAACTCATCAGCTTCGTAGAACATCATTTGGAGATAACCCATGCCGGAAACAACCCCGAATCCTGATATCGCCGTGTCCACTCTCTGCCACAGCATCGTACAGGAAGTTGGCAAAGCCGTTGTCGGCAAGACTCAGGTCCTCTACCAGATGCTCTCGGCGTTTCTCTCTGGTGGGCATATCCTGCTCGAAGATTATCCCGGCCTGGCGAAAACGCTGATCGCGAACAGCTTCGCCGCCGTGTTGGGGTTGTCCTTTCGCCGCATTCAGTTCACCCCCGATCTGCTGCCGGGCGATATCACGGGCGGTTACATGTATGATCGGGCGCAGAACGAGTTCGTGCTGAGGCAGGGGCCCATTTTCGCCCAGATCGTGCTGGCGGATGAGATCAACCGGGCCTCGCCGCGAACCCAATCTGCCTTGTTGGAAGCGATGCAGGAACGCCAGGTAACCATCGAAGGTCAAACGATGAAACTGCCCGAACCCTTTATCGTCATTGCCACCCAAAACCCCATCGAATATGAGGGCACCTTTCCGCTGCCCGAAGCGCAGGTTGATCGGTTTTTGATCAAGCTCTCGATCGGTTATCCCAGTCCGGAAGAAGAAAAGGAGATCGTGCACCGGCGGAGGGTGCGCAAACAGGAAAACCAGCCGCTCCAGGTGATCGCGACTGCCCAGCATCTGTTGGAGATGCAGCGCCAGGTTGAAGAGGTTTTTGTCGACGAGGATATTGAACAATACCTGGTCGATCTCACGGGCCGGACACGCGCTCACCAACAGGTCATGGTAGGGGCCAGCCCCAGAGGGACGCTCGCGCTCCTAAAATTGAGCCGCGCCTGGGCCGCGATCCAGGGGCGCTCGTTTGTGCTGCCGGACGATGTCAAGCGGTTTGTCAAACCGGCCCTGAATCACCGCCTGATTCTTGACCCGGATTTGTGGTTAACTCCCTATGCATCAGACGGTATCTTAACCGAGGTACTGCAATCGGTCGCAGTCCCTGTGCTGCAAGAAAACACGCCGTGAACGCTTTTTTCCGCCTTTTCCTTGTGTTGATCGTCGGGATCATCGTGATGGGCTTAGCCACACTGAATAGTGGGGTCATGGTGTTGGCGATCCCGCTTCTGGTCTATTTGTTCGCTGCCATCGCGCTGCACCCGGAGACTGTCGCGATCACGGTGACGCGCGTTATCACGCCCGACCATGCGCCGCAGGGCGCGCCGGTCACTGTGAAGCTCACCCTGGTGAATGAGGGCGCGGCGGTGGCCGAGCTGTCTGTGCAGGACGTGCTGCCCGGCGGGATGACGCATATCACCGGCAAGGTTTTGGCGGCGGCTTCTCTGGCAAAAAACGGCACGCTCGAACTGGAATACACCATTGCGGCTCAGCGTGGCGAATACGTCAGCTATGAGACCATTGTCTGCGCCAGAGATGCTTTAGGTTTGTTCGAGCAAACGCTTGTGTATCGAACTGCGGCGTGCCTGGTCGTGCATCCGCACTACCCCAAACTCGACCGGATCAAGATTCGCCCGCGTCAAACGCGCGGGTTCGCAGGACCTATCGCGGCCCGGCAGGGCGGAAGCGGGATCGATTTCTGGGGAGTCAGAGAGTATCAGGCCAACGATCCGCAGCGGCAGATCAATTGGAA